>SVOX01000031.1 GCA_015066165.1 Oscillospiraceae bacterium
TTTGTGCCACAACAAAACGGACCCGATATTCTTAAAATAAACGGACCCACAAGTGAACCACAACCAATAATTAACAAATAAAATTTTAAGCGGTCGGCATAATGCCAACCGCTTTCATTTTATAATAATGCTGTATATACTTCTGCACCGCCATTTACAAAAACCTCAACAACATACCCGTCCCTAAGAATTTTCAAATCACTAACTTCCCCATTGTAAACAACCGAAGATCGACCCTTTCGTTCAATCACAAACCCATTGTCAGTACGCTTCACCGCAGGGTCCTGTTCTTTAAGCAGGTGTTGCACCTCAGCTATTGGATATGCTGTAATTTTACCATCACGCAATTTGAGTTCACGCGGTATAGACATACAACCGATATCCTTTTCGGCAAAACCGTTATATTCCCAGCCACTCACCCAAGAAATCAAGATATTTCTACCTGAATGATCGGTGAAAACCTGTCCTGCGTATTGATCAGGACCTTTATCAACCTCGGCGCTATACTCTAATTCAAACACACCATCACTGAAACTGCCGTACATTACCGAGAAATAATGATTTTGCTCTAACGGACAAACAGAAGCTGTTAATAAAAATTTATCCTTTGCGCTCATAAAAGACGGACATTCTGCAAATTTGCACTCTGCCCACTCACTCATTATACCAAGATATTCCCATTTGTATAAATCTTGACTTTTATAGAGCAACAATCTTGCCGCTTTATCTTTCGGATTCCCCGTTGCCATAACACAGTAATATGTGCCATCTATAAAACATACGGCAGGGTCACGAAAATCAGGTCCGCCATCTTTGGGATAACTTTCTATTACAGGGTTTCCCGCATACTTTTCAAAATTTATTCCATCTTTTGAACAAGCAACACTTACCGTTTGTATTTCTTCTTTAGAATTATTTGGTGTATATACCGAAGCATAAAACAAATACAGTGCACCATCTTTGACAATAGCTGTTCCTGACCAACAACCACCGTTATCGTAATCACAATCAGGATAAAGAGCGAGCGGAAGTTCTTCCCAATTCAAAAAATCCTTAGTTCTCGCATGTCCCCAATGCATCGGTTGTTTTCCGGGCACCTCATAATCAGGACAATGCTGATAAAAAACATGATAATACCCCTTAAAATACACCAATCCGTTAGGATCATTTATCCACCCTTTTTGAGGTCTGTAATGATATTTTAAATTTTGTAAATAATCCATAACAAGCCATCTTTCCCTGAAAAAGCTTTTTTCGATTTTATAACCTAATTATACATTTACAAAAAAAGATTGTCAATAAATAGTACCTTTACTTTTTAATAAGATTATATTATAATAATATAGTTAGGCGGTGAGAATGTTTGAAAAATATCGTAATTATTGGCGCAGGTGCCGCAGGTCTTATGGCGGCAATTACTTCAGCGCAAAATAAAAATAACAACGTAATCTTGCTCGAGAAAAACGAACGTGCAGGGCGTAAACTTATGATAACGGGTAAAGGTCGATGCAATCTTTGCAACAACTGCGACCTTGATACTTTGATATCAAACATTCCCAAAAACGCCAAATTCTTGTATTCCGCCTTTTCCGCTCTAACCCCAAGCGACGTTATGAATACATTTGAAAGTTGGGGTGTGCCTTTAAAAACCGAACGTGGCAACCGTGTTTTCCCCGTATCCGACAAAGCGGTTGATATAGTTGATGCACTTGTAAAGAATGCAAAACGAAGCGGTGTTAAAACATTAAATGCCACCGCAAAAAAGATTATCACTGCCGAACAAAAGGTAATCGGTGTTAAACTTCAAAACGGCGATATAATCCCTGCTGATAGTGTTATATTAGCCACAGGCGGTATGTCTTATCCCCTTACCGGTTCTACGGGTGACGGCTACAAAATGGCTGAAGAATTAGGCCACACTGTAACCAAACTCAAACCATCTTTAGTGCCACTTACTATTCACGAAGGTTTTTGCACTCGCCTTGCAGGGCTTTCACTTAAAAACGTGACATTAAGCGTCTTTGAAGAAGGCAAGAAAAAACCGTTATTTTCTGAAATGGGCGAAATGATTTTTACCCACTTTGGAATATCGGGTCCGCTTGTTTTATCGGCTTCATCGCATATTAGATATATGGGCAAAAAGAATTATACCGCATTTATCGATTTAAAACCCGCCCTAACTCACGAACAACTCGACAATCGCATTTTAAGAGATTTTAGCGAAATGCAAAATAAAGATTTTGCAAATTCACTTGATAAACTCTTACCAAAATCTCTCATACCGGTTATGGTAAAATTATCGGGAATTGAACCCAATAAAAAAGTAAACCAAATAAACCGAGAAGAAAGAACCAAACTTTGCGAAATAATAAAATCTTTGCCACTTCACATAACCGGCTTTAGACCAATAGAAGAAGCCATAATCACAAGCGGCGGAATATCTGTAAAAGAAATCGAGCCAAAAACTATGCAGTCAAAACTTGTGGAAGGTTTGTATTTCGCAGGTGAGATTATTGATATAGACGCCTACACAGGCGGATTTAATTTACAAATTGCGTTTTCTACCGGCTATATGGCAGGTAGCAACGCTTAAAGGAGAATTATTATGATTTCAGTAGCAATTGACGGTCCTGCTGGCGCAGGAAAAAGCACCCTATCACGTAAAACTGCCGAGATTTTGGGCTTTATTTACGTTGATACAGGCGCTCTTTACAGAACTGTTGGACTTAAATTTTCACGCAAAGGAGCCGATACAACACTAAACTGTGATATCGAAGGCATATTAGCCGAAACCACAGTTGATATCCGTTTTGTTAACGGCGAACAACGTGTATTTTTAGACGGTGAAGACGTATCAGACGATATTAGAACCCCTACCGCTTCTATGATGGCTTCTGCCGTTTCGGCAAAACCGCCTGTAAGGGCATTTTTGCTTGATATGCAAAGAAAATTGGCAAGAGAAAATAACGTTGTAATGGACGGCAGAGATATTGGCACAGTGGTACTTCCAAACGCCACAGTTAAGATATATCTCACCGCTTCTGCCCAAGCCAGAGCCGAAAGAAGATATAAAGAACTTTGCGAAAAAGGCACCGAAGTTACTTATAAAGAGGTTTACGACGATATGGTACAGCGTGATTACAACGATATGAACCGTGAAATCGCTCCTTTAAAACAAGCCGACGATGCCATTGTAGCCGATACAACAGAATGTAATTTAGAAGAATCCTTACAACTTCTTTTGAAAATAGTAAAGGAAAACGCAAAAATATGAAAATAACCTTAGCCAAAACCGCCGGCTTTTGTTTTGGGGTTAATAAAGCGGTCAACACTGTTTATGAACTTTTAACCGAAGGTAAAAAAGTTTGTACTTTAGGCCCTATTATCCACAATCCCCAGCTTGTTGAAGAATTAGCCCAAAAAGGTGTTAGAATTGTTTCTTCACCGCTTGAAGTAAAGCAAGGCGAAACATTAGTTATTCGCTCACACGGGGTTGAAAAATCAGTCATTGACCAATGTGTAGAAACTAACACCTTTTTTGTTGATGCTACTTGCCCGTTTGTTGCAAAAATCCATAAAATAGTTTCACAGTATTCTGACGAAGGATATATAACAATTGTTGCGGGTGACAAAAACCACCAAGAAGTAAAGGGAATAATTGGCCATACAAACGGTGAAAGTTACGTTGTAGCCAACACCGAAGAGTTGGGCAATTTACTCAAAAGTAATCCACATTTTGTGGATAAAAATGTGATATTGGTTTCACAGACAACTTTTAATGCAAAAATATGGGAAAAAGTTCAAAAATTTTTAAAAAAAGTATGTACAAATGCAAAAATTTTTGATACAATGTGTAATGCAACTTCAATGCGTCAGGAGGAAGCGCATACTTTGTCACTTTCGAGTGATGCCGTAATTGTAATAGGCGGAAGACACAGTTCAAACACCGCCAAACTTTACGACGTATGTAAAGCCAACTGCGAAAAAACATTTCTTATAGAAACAAAAGAAGAACTACCACTTTTGGAACTTAAAGGGTGTGAAAACATTGGAGTCGTTGCAGGTGCATCAACACCTGCGGGTATAATAAAGGAGGCAATAAAAACCATGTCGGAAAATTTACAACCGAAAGACGAACAGTTAGAAGTAACTGTAGAAAAAACATTTGAAGAAATGACAGATGAGGAAGCTCTTGAAGCGTCTCTCAACAGCATGAACAGTGACCAAAAGGTAGTTGGTACTGTTATCGCCGTAAACAAAGGCGAAGTTACAGTTGATATTGGCAGAGGTGTAACAGGTTACATAAGCGCTGCTGAATTTTCATCTGACCCTGAATTAGATCTTGAAAAAGAAGTTAAGATTGATGACCAAATCAACCTTATCATCATGAAAATAAATGACCAGGAAGGTACCGCAATGCTTTCAAAGCGCCGTTACGACGCTATTGCAGGTTGGGATAAAATCAAAGAAGCCAAAGATTCAGGCGAAGTTCTTACCGGTTACGTTAAGGACATCATCAAAGGCGGTGTTGTGGCTTACACTAACAACATTCGTGTATTTATCCCCGCTTCTCAGGCAACCGCTTCAAGAAACGACTCTTTAGACGAATTAAAAGGCAAAGAAGTTTCTTTCCGCATTATTGAAATTGGTCGCGGCAGAAGAGCTGTTGGTTCTATCCGCAGTGTACTTCGTGACCAAAGAAAAGAAGCAGAAGATAAAGTTTGGGCAGATATCGCTGTTGGCGACCGTTTCAACGGTGTTGTTAAATCACTCACCGGCTACGGCGCATTTGTAGATATCGGCGGTGTTGACGGTATGGTTCACATTTCTGAACTTTCTTGGGCTCGTATTAAGAATCCCGCTGAAGTTGTATCTGTTGGTGATGTTATTGAAGTTTACGTAAAAGATCTTGATACTGAAAAGAGAAAAATTTCTCTTGGCTACAAAAAAGCCGAAGATAATCCTTGGACCATCTTCCAAAACAACTACAATGTTGATGATACTGTTAAGGTTACCATCGTTAGCATGACAACCTACGGTGCATTTGCTCGTATCATCCCTGGTATTGACGGTCTTATCCACATTTCTCAAATCGCTAACAAGCACGTCGCTAAACCCCAAGACGAACTCAAAATCGGTCAAGAAGTTGAAGCCAAAATCACTGCTGTTGACCTTGAACAAAAGCGTGTAAGTCTTTCTATTCGTGCTTTACTTCCTGAAGAAGTTGTAGAAGAAGCAACCGAAGAAACTGTTGTTGACGCTCCAGCTGAAGAAGCAGTAGAAACTGCTAATGAAGTTGTAGAAGCACCCGCAGAAGAAGTAGTAGAAGAAACTGCTGAATAATCTATAAATATTTAAAGCCACGGAATATCCGTGGCTTTTTTATATAATAAATGCTGATTTCCACTTAGGAATCAGCATTTTTATTTTTACAACCGGAGCAGCCGCTCTCATAAAGTTTTGCAATATTAAGTTTATTATCTTCTTTTAAAAAGCCCAATGTTTTAAAAATATCAAGCGGTGATTTTTCGATAGCAACCGCTTCTTCTAAATTTCTGCTTGCCGCAATATGCAAAGTACTACGCAAAACACCGTCTAAAAGCATTAAATCGTCTTGAGGGTTAATTGCACGAATAATCATTTGAGCGCCTTTTATATCAAAAAGGCAATAACCCAAAACTTCTTCTCCGTCTTTAGCGCAAAGGCAATTAGAGAATTCATTAAACTCAAGATTTTCTTTTGTGTAAAAAAGTTTAATTTGTTTTGTATCTTCAATAGTTTTTAAAGTAATCATTTCTTCACCTTAAGTAATGCTTGTAAGACGACGCATTTCTTTTTCGTTCAAGGGGCGCCAACTGCCTCTTGGCAACATACCAAGTTTTACACCTGCAATTTCGGTTCTCTTAAGGCGTAACACTTCAAGCCCTACCGCTTCGCACATTCTTCTTATTTGGCGGTTTCTTCCCTCTTGTATAACAAAAATAAGAACTGTTCTATCAGGTTTTCTTTCAGCCACAAAACAGTCGCAAGGCAATGTCTTTTCACCGTCTAAAACAATACCTTCTTTTAATTTAATGATTTTTTCATCGTTAGCGTCGCCTTTAACAGTTACTCTGTAAGTTTTATTCACGTGATAAGACGGATGAGTCAGGCGGTTTGAAAATTCACCGTCGTTGGTCATTAAAAGCAAACCTTCCGAGTTCATATCAAGCCGTCCCACAGGGAAAAGACGTACGGGTACATCTTTTACAAGGTCGGTAACGCACTTTCTTCCCTTTTCATCACTGGCAGTTGTAACAAAGCCACGTGGTTTGTGAAGCATTATATACATTTTTGTTGTGTTGGCAATTACAGTTTTACCCCTAACGGTAATTTTATCACGTTTTGGGTCAACCTTTGTGCCAATCGTTGCGATATGACCGTTAACCTTAACCTTGCCCATTTCAATAAGTTCTTCGGCTTTACGGCGTGATGCTACGCCGCATTCAGCCAAATGCTTTTGAAGACGTATTTTATTATCCTTCATTTTATTCTCCTATATGCTAAAAAATATATACTTTATATTTTGAAAAATCATTTTAAATGTATTTCTTTGCGGATGCATTAGAGCAATATCACATTTTGAGTAAAGCAAAACTTCACCAAGTGGTTTTTGCTCTTTAAAATACAACACTTTGCCCACTACTTCTCCCTTTTTAACGGGAGCATATAAAAATTTTGGTAACTCGATTTGATAATCAATATTCTCAGTTTGCAGACTGTTTATTTCGAACGGCTCAATTTCAACCCTCAAACTGCTTTTTTGACCGTTTATAATTGGGATATTATAATTATTTACAAGGGGTGTAATTTTAGTTTTCTCAATGCTTGAAAGCCCAAAATCAAGCAATTTTTTATGGTCTTCCCAGTCGTTTGGAGCGTTTAAAGTTACCGCAATAACATACTTGCCATCACGCTTTGCCGCCGTTACTAAGCACCTGCCAGATTTTTTTGTAAATCCCGTTTTAATGCCCACTGCCCCATCATACATTTTAAGCATTTTGTTATGGTTAGAAAGTGAACGCCTATAAGGCGGATTACCGTAATTGAGCACGGCTTTTTGGCTTGAAACTACCTTTGCAAATTCCTCGTTCTTCATAGCAAAACACGCTAATTTAGCAAGGTCGTAAGCGGTTGTGTAATGCTCGACATCGTCAAGTCCCGAAGGTGTTGCAAAATGAGTATTTGAAAGTTGCAATTCTTTGGCTTTTTGGTTCATCATATCCACAAAACCCGATACCGAACCGCCTAAAACCCAAGCAATAACGTTTGCCGCATCATTGCCTGAAGCGAGCATTAACCCATAAAGAAGGTCGTGCAAAGTGACCTTGTCACCCGCAAGTAACCCCATAGAAGAACCCTCGACTTTGAGCATTTCAGCCGTGACCGTAATTTCACGTTCAAAATTCCCATGCTCACAAAGCAAAAGCCCCGTCATAATTTTGGTGGTACTTGCCATTGGTAGTTTTTCGTTTGCATTTTTTTGGTATATAATCTCACCGCTATCCCCTGTTATAACAATAGCCGCTTTTGCCGAAACCGATACAGCATTTGTTTTAAAACAAAAAGAGAATAACGTCAGCACCAAAAACATCGCCACAAACTTTTTCAAAACCAACACCTCGTCTAATTTTATGACAAGGTGTGTTTTTTTATTCGGTTATTGTTTCTTTATCTTTTGAGAAAATTTCTTTGGCTTTATCAATAATTTCGGGAGCCATAGAAATTGCTTTTTCGACAGTTGTAAGTTCATTATAAACCGGAAGCATTTTTACGTTGTCACCGTTTATTGCAATAAAAGCAATAGGTGAAATTGTAACACCTGCTCCGCCGCCGCCGCCAAAAAGAGCGGAATCATTTTTAGAAGTAGCAAAATCACTACCACCTGTTGCCAAGCCATATGCCACTTTGGAAACGGGAATTAAAGTAAAATTACCAATTTCAATAGGTTGGCCTGTTATAACGTCGGCATTGACCATTCCCTTTAATTTTTCAAGTGTAGTATCCAAGATGTTTTTTATACTGTTTTCACTCATTATAAATCATTCCTTACACAAAAGTTTTTATATTCTTTAAAAATTTTAAATCCAAAAATAAGCAAAACCCAAAGTGACGCTTTAACATCAAGCGAAAATTCAAACTTTGATTTTGTGCTCTCGAAATCACTTCTTACGTCAATTTTTTTATACTCTACGTTCATAATATTTTGGAAAATCGAAAGCACAGGGTACACAGCCGAACAAACTATACCGTAATTTATTGCGGTTTGAGCCGCATCCTCACCCGCCACATTAACCAAAACCTTAATTTTTCTAAATTTAAGACGTTTTAAAAACTTTTTAAGCTTCGTCATAACCGCCTTAAAAAGAGCAAACAGTTCGTTTATCGCGCCTTTAAACTCACGCTTTTCAACCAGTTTTTCAAAAAGATTTTTTTCTTTAAGTTTTGGCTTTGTTTCATCGCCTTTTGGGGTTGCTTTGCTTTCACTTTTAGATTTTTGCGGATATAACGTAAACTTTAAAAATTTTACCTTCACATTAAAATCTTCAAAAAACGAAAGTTCAACCTTTAACGGTAAAATCAAAAGCAATACCAAAAGCAATAATAATGCACCTAAAATATATATAATTATCACTTAAAGCACTCCTACAAATATTTTTAAACAAAATTTAAAAACTATTCGTCAAGAGTAAGTTGTTCGCCAAGGTCGGTAACGTCTTCACCGTTTTTATCTTTTGGTAATGGTGGCAGTTCACTCAAATCTCCTAACGAGAAACAACGAAGAAAGTTTTTAGTAGTGCCGTAAAGCAACGGCTTACCCGGAAGTTCAAGGCGTCCCCGCTCTTCTACCAAACCCTTTTCAATAAGGGTTGTCACAACGCCAGAACAGTCAACACCACGCACCTGTTCAATAAAAGATTTTGTAACAGGTTGGTTGTATGCTACAACCGCCAAAACCTCTAATGCGGCTGAAGAAAGCGGTGTTCTTCTTCTAATATCAAATGCTTTTTTGATGTAACTTACATATTCGTTTTTAGTTGCAATTTGATAAGTGTTTTCCATCCTGACAAGTTTAAGACCGCTATCACTTTCTTCATACTTTTTTGATAACTTGTCCATTATTTCAACAGTTTTTTCGGGTGTTATTTCAAAAACCTGATTAAAACGGTCTATAGACATTGGTTCGCCACTGGCAAAAAGCACTGCCTCAAATGCCTTCATAAGTTCTTTAGTTGTCATTCTTTTTATGCCCCTTAATTAGTGTGATTTCTTGAGTTTCGCCGTCACCTTCAACCTTTACTCTGTTGGCTTTACAAAGTTCTAACACTGCCAAAAATGTTGCCACCATTTCAGAACGGCTTTTTGAAGTTTTATAAAGGTCTAAAAGGCGTTGTTTGCCGCCTTTCCACAAATTGCGAATTACAAACACAATTTTAGTCGATACCGAAACTATCTTCTTTGCAACAATTTTTGTAAACGGTGCGGTTGATGGCGGTAAACGTCTTTGTCCCCTGCCAACAGCGGCAATGTAACTTTCATACATAACGTTCTTGGGGTGAATAAGTTCATATGTTTTATCAAACTCATATTCTGTGGGTTTTCGCACAAACATATCAAAACCGCTTTGCATTGTAGCAAATTTTTGAGCCATTTGCTGACAAACCAAATATTCAAGCAACTCGCCCGTAAGTTCTTCCTTAAGTTTTACAACTTCATCGTGTTTAGGAAGCAAACTTACAGTCTTGATATAAAGAAGACGTGAAGCCATTTCCAAAAAGTCACTGGAAATTTCCATCTCTTCCGCTTCAAACTTATTTATTTGTTCAAGATACTGCTCAATAAGTTCTAAAAGCGGAATATCGTATATATTATATTTATTTCTTGCTATTAGTTGCAAAAGTAAATCAAGCGGACCCTCAAAGCCCTCTAACTTATAGTTTAATGTATTTTCCATTCTCTATCCCCAAATTGCTGCGAAAGGTAATGATGCTATTGACTGAAGACCCTCAAGCACCGCGCTTGAAATATTAGCAAGCGGAATATCAAGCACACCCAAGAACAAAAGTGCCAACAAGCCGTAATAAATATATCTTTCGTAGCGCATCAATTTATAATAATATTTGTTAGGCAAAATAACCGAAAGTATTCTCGAACCGTCGAGCGGCGGAATTGGTATAAGATTAAATACCGCAAGATAAACGTTGATTTGCGCAATGTAAATAAAGAACATTGCAATATAGTTAAGTGCCAAACTCATATTTAAAACAAAAAATAGGTTTGATAAAATCAACGAGACAAAAGCCAAAATTATGTTTGAAAGCGGACCTGCAAGAGCCACAAGCGCCATACCTAATTTTGGTTTGCGGAAGTTAAAATTATTAACCTGCACCGGTTTTGCCCAACCAAAGCCAAACAACAATATACAAAGCGAACCAATGTAATCGATATGTGCAAAGGGGTTAATTGTTAATCTTCCTTGATAACGGGGTGTAGGGTCGCCCAATTTATCAGCAGTAAATGCGTGAGCAAATTCGTGAATTGGCAAGGTTAAAAATATAACCGCCAAAGTTGATAAAATATATACTATCGCTTCGGTAAATTTAATGTTACCTGTGATTAATTCTCCTAACAAGATATACCACTCCAATCTAATATATAATTATACTATAAATAAATATAAAATACAAGAACAAAGTTTTCACACATCATTTAACAATTAACAGTGAATATCTATCTTTTACTTGCAAGCAAGTATAATATGTGTTAGAATATTGGCGGTGATTAAATGTTATTTCAAAGAAAATCAACTTACGACTGGTTTGTAGTAGGTCTTGGAAATCCGGGACTTGAGTATGAAAACACCCGTCACAATGCGGGGTTTATGTCGGTTGAACTTTTTATGAAAGCCAAAGAAGGCGAATTTTTAAAACATAAAATGCAAGCCGTTTTTGGTGAGTGTAAAGTGGGTAAAAACCGTGTACTCGTTGCCAAACCCCAAACCTACATGAACAATTCGGGCGCAGCAGTATCCCAAATTGCAAAGTTTTACAAAATACCGCTTGAGCGCATAATCATTGTTTGTGATGATATAAACCTTGATATCGGCAAAATCAGAATTCGCCGAAAAGGCAGTGACGGCGGTCAAAAAGGTATGCGAGATATTATTGAACTTTTGGGAACCGATGAAATCACACGTATCAAAGTTGGGGTTGGCAAAAAACCGCACCCCGAATATGATTTGGTTGACTGGGTTTTATCTAAATTCCCTAAAGAAAGCCAAGAAGAACTTAATTGTGCGCTCGAAAAAACCGCCAAAGCCATTACCGAAATTATCAACCGCGGTATTGACTCGGCAATGAACAAATACAGTAACTGATATGGAACTAATAAGAGAAGTATTAAACGGTGACAGTGATTACAAATCGCTTTTAAGCGACTTAAAAAACTGTCGTTTGCCGCTCGCTTGTACGGGACTTTCTTCAATTCATAAATCGGCTGTAATTTCTGCTCTTTTGCGTGACTGCAACAAAAAAATTGCACTAATCACACCCGATGAAAGTTCTGCAACGGAAATGACAAATGACCTTTTGGGGCTTGGCATTAATGCCATTAACCTACCCTTAAGGGACTACTGTATAGGCGAAATAAACGGCTACTCAAAAGAATATGAACACAAACGTACCCACACCCTGTCTAAACTTTTAGGCGGGGACTTTTCGGTGCTTACTTTATCGCTTGATTCCGCTTTACAATACACCGTTCCGCCACAAATTTTAAAAAGTGCTAACTTTAATTTAAAAAGCGGTGACAGTATTGATACCAACACCTTAACCGAAAAACTTTTAAACAGCGGCTACACAAGAGCCGAAATATGCGAAGGTCAAGGCACCTTTTCGGTCAGGGGCGGTATTTTTGATATATACCCCACTTCAAGCGCAACACCTTACCGAATAGAATTTTGGGGCGACGAAATCGATACCATTTCCCCTTTTGATGCCGAAACACAACGTCGTGGAGAAATGGTTGAAAATATTGAAATAACCCCCGCTTGCGAAGTTCTTTATAACAAAAACGAACTTTTAGAAACACTTTTATCATTGGTTACAAGCAAAAAATTAACGTCACAACAGCAAAAATGTTTATATGCAGATATTGACGCTTTAGAAAACGGCATTTACATCTTACCTGACCGATATTTACCCTTAATATATCCCCAAAACAACACAGTTTTTGAATATCTAAACGACTGTCTTATTGTTTTGGCTGATTCAGGTAATATGAAAGAGCGTTTTGAAAATTTACAAACCCAAAACGCTATGGACGTAGAAAACTTTTTACAAGAGGGATTTTTGAATTTCAAAACTGCAAAACTTTGGCTTGAAAAAGTGGAATTTTTTGACTTTTGCCAAGAAAGTATAATTCTTGAAAACTTTCCTCGCACTTCTTATGAACTTAAAGTAAAAAATATTATAAATTTCAATTATAAGCGTTCAACCGCTTGGGGCGGCGACCTTAAAGTACTGCTCGAAGATATTGGATATATACTTAAAACGGGCGGAAGTGCGGTTATTCTTGCAGGTGAGCGAAAAGCCGCAACTGTTTTATGTGAAGCGTTACAGGAAAACCGCATAAATGCTGTTTTTAGCGAAAATCCAACCTATAAAAAAGGTCTTGCCACCGTTTGTCTTGGCGGACTTTCAAGCGGTTTTGAAATACCAAGCCAAAACTTTATTCTTATAACCCACCGCTTTATAGCCGGTGAAAAAAAGCCCAAAAAACGTCACGTCAAAAAGGGGCAGGAAATCGGTTCGCTTGACTCACTAAAAAAGGGTGACTATGTTGTTCACGAGACCCACGGTATAGGTATTTTTGACGGAATAAACCGCATCACAAACGACCGTGTAACCAAAGATTATATTAAAATCAAATATGCAAAAAGTGACGTTTTATACGTTCCCGTAACTCAACTTGATTTGGTATCAAGGTATATTGGCTCGGCAAATGACGGTAACTTAAAAATAAACCGTTTAGGCGGAAGCGAATGGCAAAAAACACGCCGTCGTGTAAAGGCGGCTGTTAGAGATATGGCTAAACAGTTAACCGCTTTATATGCCAAACGTATGTCCATTAAAGGTTATTCCTTTTCACCCGATACCGATCTCCAAAACGACTTTGAACGCCGTTTTGAATACGAAGAAACCGAAGACCAAATACGGTGCATAAACGAAATTAAAGGTGATATGGAACGTGCTGTTCCAATGGACCGCCTATTGTGCGGCGACGTTGGATTTGGCAAAACCGAAGTAGCGCTTCGTGCCGCCTTTAAATGTATTAG
>SVOX01000032.1 GCA_015066165.1 Oscillospiraceae bacterium
ACTATATACTTCGTGATATGATGTATTATGTAAAGGGAGGTATTGTATGGATATTCAACTTAAACGTGGTTTGTTGGACGTTTCGGTACTCGCCGCAATAAAAAATGAGCCCTCATACGGATATAAAATAATCAAAGATATGAAACCCTATCTTGAACTTTCCGAATCGACTTTATATACAATTTTAAAACGTTTGGAAACTGCGAATATGTTAACAGTTAAAACTGCCGAACATAACGGGCGGCTTAGGAAATATTACCATATCACCCAAAACGGACTAAAAAGAATTGAAGATTTCAAAGTGGAATGGAACGAAATTTTATCCATTTATAAATTTGTTACCAAGGAGGATGATCCCTGTGACTAAACAAGAATTTTTGTTACTTTTACAAAACGGGTTATCGGGATTGCCGAAAGCCGATTTAGAAGAACGTATTAATTTTTACAGTGAAATGATTGACGACCGCATTGACGACGGACTTTCGGAACAGCAAGCGGTTTTAGAAATGGGAGAACCCGAAAAAATTATCTCTCAAATCATTTTAGATTATCCTTTTATAAAACTTGTAAACCAAAAAATAAAACCAAAACGCAAACTCACTGCTTTAGAAATTGTGTTGATTGTTTTGGGCGCTCCGTTATGGGTACCACTTATTATTGCCTTTTTTGCAGTGATTTTTTCGGTTTATATTTCTTTATGGGCTATCATAATTTCCCTCTGGGCTGTATTTGCTTCATTTGTTGCTTGTGCATTTAGCGGAATTATTTGCGGTATTGCTTTTTGCTTTACAAGCCACAAACTTACAGCCGTAGCGCTTATTGGCGCCGGTTTAGTATTATTGGGACTTTCTATATTCGTGTTTTACGGATGCAAAGCCGCTACAAAAGGAATTTTACAACTTACAAAAACTATTTTTAATTCTATTAAAAACAGTTTTATAACAAAGGAGGAAGCATTATGAATAAAACTAAAAAATGGCTTATATTTGCAACTTCTCTTGTTATTTTGGGCTCTGTGATATTCACTGCAGTAATGAACGCTTACAAATGGGATTTTGAAAAGTTAAGCACTGTAAAATACCTAACCAAAACTTACACAGTGACCGAAACATTCAAAGATATTAAAATTAATAACAACACTGTGGATATTGCTTTCACATTGTCGGCCGACAAAAACTGCAAGGTTGTTTGCGAAGAAGAAGAAAATGTTTCACATTCGGTTACGGTTCAGGATAATATGCTTTCAATTGATATTATCGACCAACGCCAGTGGTACCAATTTATTGGCATAACTGCCAAAACACCAAAAATGACCGTTTATCTTCCCGAAAACGAGTATAATTCCCTGTTTATAAAAACAAGTACGTCAGACGTAGAGTTGGCTGAAAATTTCAAATTTAAAGATATCAACATCGCTACAAGCACCGGTGATATTCTGGTCCAAAACACAATAGCCGAAAATATAAAACTCTCTGTTTCAACAGGACGTGTAGTAGCCAACGATGTTACTTGCCAAAATCTTACCGCAAATGTTAGCACAGGCAAAACGCTGCTTTCAAATGTTTCGTGCGATTATTTTTTATCAAGCGGTGATACAGGTGACTTGAAACTAAAAGACCTTATTACAAAAGAAAAAATCACCATAGAACGAAATACCGGTGATATAAATTTTGAAAATTGCGATGCCAATGAATTATTCATCACAACTGACACAGGCGATGTCACGGGCAGTTTGTTAAGTGATAAAATATTTGAAACCAAAACCGACACAGGCGACATAGATGTTCCAAACTCCATAAACGGCGGAATTTGTAAAATCACCACAAATACAGGTGATATTAAAATAAATGTAGTGAAATAGAAAAAACTCTCGCATTTCTGCGAGAGTTTTTAAATTATTCAGCGTCTGCTACTTCAGTTACTTCTTCGGGAATTTCAATTTCTTCAACTATTTCGGGAATTTCTTCTTCCACAGTTGGATTAATTTCTTCCGATTTCATACCTGTACCTGCAGGTACAAGTTTACCGATAATAACATTTTCCTTAAGACCAAAGAGCGGGTCTGCCTTACCCTTGATAGCGGCTTCGGTAAGAACACGTGTAGTTTCTTGGAATGAAGCGGCTGACAAGAAGGATTCGGTAGCCAAAGATGCTTTTGTAATACCCAAGAGTGTTGCCTTGTAAGTGGCTTTTTCCAAGCCCTCTTCACCTGCGTCAATTCTTGCTTGAATAGCGGCATTTGCTTCAGCAATTTCCTTATATTCATAGCTTGAATTTTGCAACAAATCGGTAGAACCGGGGTTAACGATACGAAGTTTCTTCATCATTTGACGGATAATAACTTCAATGTGCTTATCGTTAATATCAACACCTTGTGTACGGTAAGCGTTTTGAATTTCAGCAATGATATATTCCTGAACTGCTTCAGGTCCTTGTGCTTCCAAAATATCTTGCGGATATTTAGAGCCGGGAATTAACATATCACCTGCTTTTACAAAATCACCATCGCTTACGAGTGTACGTACGCCGTAAGGAATTGTAACCTTTTCTTCATCCTTGGTTTCATCATTAGTAATAATGATAACGTTGCTCTTCTTTTCTTCAGTAATGCGAACAGTACCGTCAATTTTAGCAATAAGACCGCAACGTTTAGGACGTCTTGCTTCGAAAAGTTCTTCAACACGTGGAAGACCTTGTGTAATATCTTCGGTAGATGCGATACCACCGGTGTGGAAAGTACGCATGGTAAGCTGTGTACCGGGTTCACCGATAGATTGAGCAGCAACAATACCAACTGCTTCACCGGTTGTAACAGGTTTGCTTGTAGCAAGGTTACGACCGTAGCACTTCTTACATACGCCGTGATGGCTGTGGCAAGTAAGCACTGAACGAATTGTAATTGATGTAATACCTGCGTCAACAATCATTTTAGCGGCTTCAGCGGTAACAATCTCATCTTTAGACCACAAGAGTTTACCGTCAACATAAAGGTCATCCATAAGGTAACGGCCTTCAAGACGTTCTTCCAACGGTTCAAGAATATGGTTGCCATCTTTAATATCGGTAATGGTTAAGCCCTCTTCGGTGCCGCAATCATCTTCACGAACAATAACGTCTTGTGCTACGTCAACAAGACGACGGGTAAGGTAACCCGAGTCAGCAGTACGAAGCGCAGTATCGGCAAGACCTTTACGCGCACCACGAGATGAAATAAAGTATTCCAAAACGTTAAGACCTTCACGGTAGTTAGCACGAATCGGTACTTCAATAACCTTACCGGCAGTATTTGCAATAAGACCACGCATACCTGCGAGCTGACGAATCTGGCTCATAGAACCACGGGCGCCCGAGTCAGCCATCATAAAGATTGGGTTGAACTCGTCAAGGTTGCCCTTAAGAGCATCAGCAACGTCTTCAGTTGCTTTGTTCCAAATCTCAATTATGTGACGGCTTCTTTCGTCGTCATTAATAAGACCACGACGGTAGTTCTTGGTAACTTTATCGATTTGTTCTTCGGCAGAAGCCAAGATTTCTTTCTTTGCAGGCGGAATAACAGCATCAATAACCGCTACTGTAATAGCACCCTTTGTAGAATATTTAAATCCGGTGGCTTTAACCTTATCAAGAACAATTGCCGATTCACTTGTGCCGTGAATTACAATACACTTGTCGATAATTTTTCCAAGTTGTTTTTTACCAACTTTATTTTGAATAATATCGTCATTATTTTCAATAAACTTCTTGTTTGGATCACGAAGTTTAAAGTTCCATTCAAGTTCAAACTCGTTTTCAGGATTTGTTCTGTCAACAAAGCCCAAATCTTGCGGAATTGCTTCGTTGAAAATAAGCATACCAACAGTACACCAAATAAGTTTAGTGTCACCGTTTTCATTGGTCATTCTAACACGAATAGGTGCGTGAAGACCAACAACGCCATCACTATAAGCCATAACGGCTTCGTTCTTATCTCTAAATACCTTGTTGGTGCCCTTTTCTTCGGCCTTAACAAGTGTTAAATAGTATGAACCCAAAACCATATCCTGTGTAGGAACAGTTACAGGTTTACCGTCTGAAGGTTTAAGCAAGTTATTTGCAGCAAGCATAAGGAAACGTGCTTCTGCTTGAGCTTCAGCCGAAAGCGGTACGTGAACAGCCATTTGGTCACCGTCAAAGTCGGCGTTATAGGCAGTACATACAAGCGGATGAAGTTTAAGTGCTTTACCTTCAACAAGAACGGGTTCAAATGCTTGAATACCAAGACGGTGAAGTGTTGGAGCACGGTTCAAAAGAACAGGATGTTCTTTAATAACAAGCTCTAACGCATCCCATACTTCCGCTGAAGCACGGTCAACCATCTTTCTTGCAGTCTTGATATTTGTAACAATCTTGGTTTCAACAAGACGTTTCATAACAAACGGTTTAAAGAGTTCAAGTGCCATTTCTTTAGGAAGACCGCACTGATACATCTTAAGTTCAGGACCTACAACGATAACCGAACGGCCCGAATAGTCAACACGCTTACCAAGAAGGTTTTGACGGAAACGGCCTTGCTTACCTTTAAGCATATCTGAAAGGGATTTAAGCGCACGGTTGTTAGGACCTGTAACAGGTTTACCACGTCTGCCGTTATCAATAAGAGCGTCAACTGCTTCTTGAAGCATTCTCTTTTCATTACGAACGATAATGTCAGGAGCATGAAGTTCTAAAAGACGTTTTAAACGGTTGTTACGGTTAATAACACGTCTGTAAAGGTCGTTAAGGTCACTTGTTGCAAAACGGCCACCGTCGAGTTGCACCATTGGGCGCAAATCGGGCGGAATTACCGGAATTACATCAAGAATCATCCATTCAGGACGGTTGCCTGACTGTCTGAATGCTTCTAAAACTTCAAGACGCTTGAGAATTCTCATTCTCTTTTGACCAACGCTGTCTTCAAGTTCTTTACGAAGTTCAGCGCAAACTTCTTCAAGGTCAATTTCGCTTAACAATTCTTTAATTGCTTCAGCACCCATACCTGCCTTAAAGTCGTCCTCATATTTTTCACGCATATCGTTATACTGCTTTTCGTTGAGAAGTTGCTTCTTCTCAAGTGGAGTAGTACCCGGATCGGTTACGATATATTGTGAGAAGTAAAGTACTTGTTCAAGCGCTTTAGGTGTAATGTCAAGCACAAGACCCATTTTTGAAGGAATTGTCTTAAAATACCAAATGTGTGAAACGGGCGCTGCAAGTTCAATAGTACCCATACGTTCACGACGTACTTTAGCACGTGTTACTTCAACACCGCAACGTTCACAAACTTTACCCTTATAGCGAATACGTTTATACTTTCCGCAATGACATTCCCAGTCCTTTGTAGGTCCAAAAATGCGTTCGCAGAAAAGACCGCCCTGTTCGGGTTTTAAGGTACGGTAGTTAATGGTTTCGGGCTTTGTTACTTCCCCGTGTGACCAACTTCTGATTTGTTCGGGAGATGCAAGTCCTATTTTTATGGATTCAAATTCGATTTCTGCCATTATATGCTCCTCCTTAATTATTGGTCTTCAAACTCTTGGGAGTTTTCTGTTTCTACAATGTCTTCGCCGTTTTCATCTTGAAGTGTGTAACCTTCAAGACCGTCAACAACGGTTTCTTCTTGGAATTCAGTAGTTTCAGGTAATGCAGGTGTGCCAAGGCCTAAATCGTCATCGTCAAAAGTTTGCTTTAAGTCGATTTCTTCATTATCCTTGTCAAGTACCTTAACATCAAGACCCAAAGACTGTAATTCCTTAATAAGAACCTTAAACGATTCGGGAACACCCGGTGCCGGAATATTTTGACCCTTAACAATAGACTCATAAGTCTTAACACGACCAACAACGTCGTCAGATTTTACGGTCAAAATTTCTTGCAAGGTGTAAGCCGCACCGTATGCCTCAAGTGCCCAAACTTCCATTTCACCGAAACGCTGACCACCGAACTGTGCCTTACCGCCCAAAGGTTGTTGTGTAACCAATGAGTAAGGACCGGTAGAACGTGCGTGGATTTTATCATCTACAAGATGGTGGAGTTTGAGATAATACATATAACCAACGGTTACAGGGTTATCAAATGGCTCACCTGTACGACCGTCGTAAAGTTGAGTTTTTGCATCTTCTGTAAGCGGAATGCGTGAGAAGTCTAAAGCCGCAGAATCTTTATACTTGTATTCATCTGCTTTAGTTTCATTTTCTGCCAAACGGAAACATTCACGAATATCTTCTTCGTGAGCACCGTCAAATACAGGTGTGCAAATATGCCAGCCAAGTGCTTTTGCAGCGTAGCCCAAGTGAACTTCAAGTACCTGACCGATGTTCATACGTGAAGGTACGCCCAATGGGTTAAGCACAATATCAAGCGGAGTACCGTCGGGTAAGAATGGCATATCTTCGCTTGGTAAAATACGGGAAACAACACCCTTATTACCGTGACGGCCCGCCATCTTATCACCAACAGAGATCTTACGCTTTTGAGCAATATAGCAACGTACAACAACGTTAACGCCAGGAGAAAGTTCTGAAGAATTTTCTCTTGTAAATACCTTAACGTCAACAATTGTACCATATTCACCGTGAGGTACACGAAGTGAAGTATCACGAACTTCACGTGCCTTTTCACCAAAGATTGCACGTAAAAGACGCTCTTCAGCGGTGAGTTCGGTTTCACCCTTTGGTGTAACCTTACCTACAAGGATATCACCTGCGGTAACTTCGGCACCGATGCGGATAATACCACGTTCATCCAAATCTTTAAGTGCATCTTCACCAACGTTTGGTATATCACGTGTAATTTCTTCAGGTCCAAGTTTAGTGTCACGACATTCCATTTCATATTCTTCAATATGAATAGATGTGTAAATATCGTCACGAACAAGACGCTCATTTATAAGAACCGCGTCTTCATAGTTATAACCTTCCCAAGTCATAAAGCCGATAAGCGCATTACGTCCAAGTGAAATTTCACCGTTAGAAGTTGCAGGACCGTCAGCAATAACTTGATTTTCGGTAATTTTCTCGCCAATTTCTACAACCGGTTTTTGATTAATACAAGTACCGTGGTTAGAACGCAAGAACTTAATAAGGTTATATTCGTCAATTTCACCGTTTTTAGCACGGATTTTAATTGTATCAGCCGAAACGTAGGTAACTTCACCTGCACGACGAGCCAACACAACAACACCCGAGTCAACAGCGGCTTTGTATTCCATACCTGTTGCAACAAAGGGATTTTCGGGCTTAAGTAGCGGAACTGCTTGCTTCTGCATGTTTGAACCCATGAGCGCACGGTTAGTATCGTCGTTTTCAAGGAACGGAATCATTGCAGTAGCAACAGATACTACCATTTTAGGCGAAACGTCCATAAATTCAGCACGGCTTGCTTCAACTTCTTGGAAACCGTCACGGAAACGGGCATTAACTTTCTTGTTAACAAAGCAGCCGTTTTCATCTAACGGTTCGTTTGCCTGTGCTACAACGTAATCGTCTTCTTCGTCAGCAGTCATATAAACAACTTCGTCAAGAACCTTACCGTCCAAAACCTTACGGAAGGGTGTTTCAATAAAGCCGTATTTGTTTATTTTAGCAAATGTAGCAAGATAAGAGATAAGACCGATGTTTGGACCTTCAGGAGTTTCGATAGGACACATACGTCCATAGTGGGTGTAGTGAACGTCACGAACTTCGAACGATGCACGGTCTCTTGACAAACCGCCGGGACCAAGCGCTGACAAACGACGCTTGTGAGTAAGTTCAGAAAGCGGGTTTGTTTGGTCCATAAATTGTGACAATGGCGAAGAACCGAAGAATTCTTTAATAGCAGCCACAACAGGACGGATGTTTATAAGGAATTGCGGAGTGATATTTTCAGCATCTTGTGCTTGTAAGGTCATCTTTTCACGAACTACTCTTTCCATACGTGAAATACCAATACGGAATTGGTTCTGTAAAAGTTCACCTACCGAGCGGATACGACGGTTGCCCAAGTGGTCGATATCGTCAACGGTACCAACATTGTGTGGCAAACCTAAGAAGTAACTGATTGAAGCGAAAATATCATCAATACAAATGCTCTTTGGAATAAGGTCATCTGCATTTTCCAAAAGTGCTTCTTTAAGTTCTTCTTTTGTTTCGCATTTTTCAAGCAAAGCCGAAAGAACGTTTAAAGAAACCTGTTCGTTAATGCCAAGTTCATCAAGTTCAAGAAGTTCTTCGGCAGTAAAATCTGTAAAGTCGCAAAGGTTTACCATTCCGTTTGATAAAACCTTAACTTCAGAAACGTTACCTTCAAAATCCATAACGTTAACATATACGTTATTAACACCCTTGGTTTCAATAAGTGAAGCCAATTCTTTGGTAACTGTGGTTTCAGCATCACCCAAAATTTCGCCTGTAAGCGGGTCAACAACAGGGCGTGACAAAACAGCACCAACAATACGGGCGCCAATGCTTAACTTTTTATTGTATTTATATCTACCAACACGTGAAATATCGTAACGGTGTGGATCAAAGAACAACTGCTCAATATAGTTTTGAGCGCCTTCAACTGTTACAGGTTCGCTTGGACGTAACTTTTTATAAACTTCAATAAGTGCTTCTTCAACCGACTTTGTATCGTCAACGTCCAAAGTAGCAGCCAAACGCTCGTCCTCACCAAAGAGTTCTCTGATTTGGTCGTTAGAAGCAACGCCCAAAGAACGAATAAAGGTGGTGAGCGGAAGTTTACGGTTTTTATCAATACGAACATAAAGCACATCATTTACCGATGTTTCATATTCGAGCCAAGCGCCACGATTAGGGATAATGGTTGAAGAAAATAACTTTTTACCTGTTTTTTCGTCAATCTTTACGGCATAATAAACACCGGGAGAACGAACCAACTGGGAAACAACAGCACGTTCAGCACCATTAATAACAAACGTACCCGATTCAGTCATAATCGGGAAATCACCCATAGAAACTTCGCTTTCTTTAATTTCGCCGGTTTCATTGTTTACAAGACGTGCAGTAACACGCAAGGGAGCGGCGTATGTTGCATCTCTTGCCTTACATTCTGTAACGTCATACTTTGGTTTTTCGTCAAAACGGTAGTCAACAAAACTTAATTGCAAGTTTCCGCTATAGTCGGTAATAGCCGCCATATCTCTGAAAACTTCTTTAAGTCCTTCGGTGACAAACCACTTGTACGAATCCTTTTGGATTTCAATGAGATTGGGCATATCAATTACTTCATTGATTTTTGAGAAAGTTTTTCTTTCGTTCTTGCCCAACGCAACCGGTTTTACCATTGAAGTTGATTTCATATGTGTTAAATCACTCCTCTGTAAATTTTACGATAGTAAACATATCGCAATAAGACCATAAATAACGGGTTTTTATGCAAAATTTTTGACGAATTTTACAGTAAAATTCGCAAAAGAACGCACAATACCCCATCATCATTAGTAATTTACAATTATATACCAAAAAATTTTTTAAGTCAAGCACTTTTTCCAAAAAATTCATATTTTTTTAAAAAATTTTAAAATCGCTCATTTTTAGACCCTTAATTCCAAATTAAAAAAACTCCGCCGCAGCGGAGTTTTAATTATTCTTCGGGCATTTCCCAGTTATGCCATACTGCTTGAACGTCATCGTTTTCTTCAAGCATATCAATCAGTTTTTCCATTTTTACTACCATATCGCTATCATCAATGGTGGTCATTGTTTGGGGTACGAAAGCAACTTCGGCAGATAAGAACTTATATCCCTTTTCTTCCAATGCGTCACGAACAACACCTAAAGAATTGGGCTCGGTTGAAATTTCAAAAATTTCACCGTCAAATTCAAAATCATCAGCACCGGCTTCCAAAGCATCTTCCATAACAGTATCTTCTTCTAAGCCCTCACCTTCGATAACTATCATACCCTTGCGGTCAAACATAAAGGTAACTGAACCCGACTGGCCCAAATTACCGCCGCACTTATCAAAATAGTGACGCATTTCACCGGCTGTGCGGTTGCGGTTATCAGTCAAAGTTTCAACCACAACTGCCACGCCGCAAGGACCGTAACCTTCATACACCAATTCTTCGTAACTTGTGTTGTCACCTTCACCGGCGGCTTTTTTAATAATTCTTTCAATATTATCGTTAGGAACGTTAGCCGCTTTTGCCTTTGCAATAACGTCTTTTAATTTGCTGTTTTCATTTGGATTAGCGCCGCCTTGTTTTACAACAACGGCGATTTCTCTACCAATTTTAGTGAAAACCTTGGCTTTTGCAGCATCGGTTTTTTCCTTTTTTCTTTTAATATTACTCCATTTACTGTGTCCTGACATAATATCATTCCTTTCAACCAACCAATTTTATCACAAATTTTTATTTTGTTCAAGAGCAAATTCTATAATTCTTTGAATATCCTTTACACTTGATATTTCACCGCACATTCTTCTAATATTTGCGGCACCGTGAAGTCCCGTCATATACCAAGCGGTGTGCTTTCGTGATTCGAGTATTGCAACCCGTTCATTTTTATACTTTTTCATAAGTTCCACTTGGTTGAGTAAAACCTTAAACTTTTCTTCCAAAGTGGGCGGTGTGTAATTTTTACCGCTCATATAAGCGTTAATTTCTTCAAAAATAAAAGGATTTCCCTGCGCGGCACGGCCAACCATTACATAATCACAACCTGTGATTTCATAAACCTTTTTTGCCGTTTCACCGCTTACAATATCGCCGTTTGCTACAACCGGAATTTTCACCGCTTTTTTAACTTCGGCTATGGTTTTATATTCAGCGCTCGGCATATACATTTGTTTACGGGTTCTGCCGTGAACAGTAATCATTTTAGCACCCGCATCTTCACATCTTTTTGCAAGTTCGGGGGCGTTTATGCTGTCACTGTCCCACCCTGTTCGCATTTTAACAGTAACGGGAATTTCTACTGCGCCCGCCACCGCTTTTACAATTTTTTGAGCAAGTTCTACGTCACGCATCAAAGCGCTTCCGCAAAGATTTCCCGCAACTTTCGGAGCAGGGCATCCCATATTTATATCAATAAAATCGGGCCCAAAATCAAGAGCCATTTTAGCGGCAGTTGCCATTGTTTCGGGCTCACGACCGAAAAGTTGCGAAGCGGTAGGGCGTTCATTATCACTGCAACAAAGAAGTTCAAAAGACTTCTTATCTCCAAGCGAGACACCTTTACTGCTTGTAAGTTCGCCAACAGTAAAACCCGCACCGTATTTAACACATATTTCTCTCATTGCCCTGTCGGCAACACCTGCCATTGGAGCGAGAGCAGCATATCCTTTAATTTCAATATTTCCTATCTTCATGAAAAGAATTATAACCAAAATCTCACATTGTGTCAAATATTTTATATATTATATATATTAATATTAATTTTTTCATTTAATTGCCTTTTTGCCCTTGCAATTAAAATGGCTGTATGATATAATGCAAAAAAATGCCAAACGAGGTTGGTCTTTTATGAAAAATAAACAAATTATTAATGTTGAGCAAACAAACGAAATATCGGTTGCAAAATTGCGTGCAAATTACGGATGTCCTGCTTTAGGTTATAAAGAAAAGGAAGCCGATGAATTGCGCGCAAAAATTTTATTAACCGGTAATACAGAAGAATATTACGAAATAAAAGGCAATAAATATTACGTATCAGTTAACGGCGACGACAATAACAACGGTCTATCCCCTGAAACACCAATAAAATCCCTCGACCGCATTGAAACGCTTGAACTCCAAGAAGGCGACGCTATTCTATTTAAACGTGGCGACGTGTTCCGTTTCGCACGTACTGTTGAACTTAAAAACGGTATAACCTACGGTTCTTACGGCGAAGGTGTAAAACCCCGAATTTACGGCTCACCCGAAAACTATGCTCAAAATAAAACTTGGAAACAAACAAACCAAAACGTTTGGGAAATTGAATTTAATTATGCCGAAGCGTGCGGTTGTGTTTTAGACTACAGCCAAATTATAGGCGTGAATAAAAAGATGATTTCATTCACAAAACCCGGAAGTGTTAATAACCTTACCGAAGAAGGCGACTATTTCCACGATAACGAAAACGGCATCTTCTACCTTTGTTCGCCAAAAGGCAACCCCTGTGAAGTGTATGAAGATATTGAAATTATGCCAAGCACCTCAATTTTAACCTCAAAAAACGGCAGAAATATAGTTGTAGATAATCTTACTCTTAAATACAGCGCAGGTTTTGCTTTATCGGCAGTATTCTTTAAAAGCAATTTAAAATTCACTAACTGTGAAACAGGTTTTATAGGCGGTCTGTGGACAAATAAAGAGCGTAGCAACCGTTTTGGTAATGCTATTGAATTTTGGTGCGGTGCTAACGACGTTGAAATCAGTAACAACTGGTTCTACCAAACCTATGACTCGGCAGTAACTTGGCAAGGAAACGTAAACACCGTAACATACAAGAATATCTCCTACACAGGAAACCTTTTTGAATACAACAACTGCGATATTGAATTTTTTGATAAAGATAACGTACCTCTTGAAAATTACGTTATGGCAAACAATATTATGCGTTTTACAAGTATGGGTTGGGGTTCAAGAACCTACGACGGCGGTATGCGCGGTATTGAGGGCTGCATACGTGCAGTAACTTGCAGCCGTGGCGAAAAGGTTGGTATGGACCTTAAAAGCGCCTACTTTACAGACAATATTCTTGACTGTCCTGCCCGACAAACTATCAACTGGAATATAGACCCCCACCAACGTAAAGCCATTCACGCCAATGGCACAAAACTTTACATAAAAAGCGAATACAGAACTCTTGCCCCTTGTTTGCAAGGACTTCAAACCGATTGGTCAACACAAGCATATGACCGCCGTTTTGCTTGCACCCCGCAAGAACTTAAAGAGAATTTCCCTCTCTTTGAAGACGGTGCTGAAATTTATTGGGACGGAGAAAAGGTATAACGTAAATTTATGAATATTAAAAAGTTAAGTTTAATAATTGTAAT
>SVOX01000033.1 GCA_015066165.1 Oscillospiraceae bacterium
TACCATAACAGAAGAACCAAGACCTGCTTCGTTTGAAAATACACCACGCTTAAAGCCGCTTGTCATAGCAACGATAACACCGCCGATACCACCGCCTACAAATGCTTGTGGTTTGAAAGCGTTTACAAAGATTGCTTTAAATGCAGGGATAATAGCATCATAGTTGATACCGATAATAACAATACTACCTACAACGAAAAGCACTACCATAAATGGAACGATTTTTTCAGCAACGTTTGCAATTCTCTTAAGACCGCCTAAAGTAATAAGAGCGGTAAGAGCCATAATAACAACACCGATTAAGATGTTATAAAGTGAAACACCGCCGAAAACTTCAATAGAAGAAATGGCTCTCACATCAAATGCGGCAGCAACGTTGGCAACAATTTTGTTAACCTGACCCATACTACCAATACCAAAGGAAGCGAGCATTGTAAAGATACAGAAAAGCACTGCTAAAACTCTACCAATCCATTTGCAACCTTTTTTAGCACCTAAACCGTCACGAAGATAGTACATAGCGCCGCCCGACCATTCGTCATTAGCGTTCTTACGGCGGAAATAGATACCCAAAACATTTTCACTGAAGTTGGTCATCATACCAAAGAATGCGGCAACCCACATCCAGAATACTGCACCTGCGCCACCAACACAAATAGCAGCCGCAACACCTGCGATATTACCTGTACCTACGGTTGCTGCCAATGCTGTACAAAGTGCTTGGAAAGGTGAAATTGTTCCCTTTTCCTTTGTGTGACCGATAACTTCTTTTTTAAACATACTACCGATGGTTTCTTTCCACCAGTGACCGATGTGCGACACTTGGAACACTTTGGTCAAAAGTGTTGTAATAACGCCGGTGCCAATGAGGAGCGCCAAACCAAAGATACCCCAAACAACGCCGTTAATACTGCCGTTAATTTCTGCAATTTTGTCTAACATTTTTTCTTCTCCTTTTTCTTTAGACATTCTTAATTTATTGAATACCGTTTTAAAAGATGGGATTTTTAAAAACAAAAAACCGAGCCCACAAACAGACTCGGAAAATAACAAATAATATACCCTTTGTCCTTTTGCCTGAGAGATTAACAAGAAAACTTGTCTTGCCCCTTCGGCATCTGATTTAACAGAATTCTCCAAAGTCCCGTCCGTTCACAGTCGAAAAAATCTTCTGCAAACATCACACAGTTATTCAATTGCTTAACATTATACCACAATTTTTTCATTTTTCAAGTATTTTTTTAAAATTTTTTGTTGACTGCGAAAAAAAATCGTAGTATTATAGAAAAATAGAAATATTTTAGGAGGCAAAACAATGTTAAAATCTGCTTATTTGCAAAAGGTTTATGCTGACGTTGAAGCAAGAAACCCAGGCGAAAAAGAATTTTTACAAACTGTGCAAGAGGTTTTGGAATCTATCGAACCTGTTGTAGAATCTAACCCCAACTACGAAAAATGGGGAATTATTGAAAGAATGGTAGAACCTGAAAGACAAATTCAGTTCCGTGTTTCTTGGGTTGATGACAACGGCAAGGTTCACGTAAACCGCGGTTATAGAGTTCAATTCAACTCTGCAATCGGTCCTTACAAGGGCGGTCTTCGTTTCCATCCTTCAGTAAATGCCAGCATTATTAAATTCTTAGGTTTTGAACAAACCTTTAAGAACAGTCTTACAAGTCTTCCTATGGGCGGCGGTAAAGGCGGTAGTGACTTTGACCCACGTGGTCGCAGTGACGGAGAAATTATGCGTTTCTGCCAAAGCTTTATGACCGAACTTTCAAAGCACATTGGCGCAAACCTTGACGTTCCTGCAGGTGACTTGGGTGTAGGCGCTCGTGAAATTGGTTACCTTTACGGTCAATACAAGCGTTTACGCAACGAATTTACAGGCGTACTTACAGGTAAAGGTCTTTCATACGGCGGTTCACTCATCCGTCCCGAAGCTACCGGTTTTGGCGCAGTTTACTATGTAGATGAAATGCTCAAATCTTTTGGCGATACAATTAAGGGTAAAACCTTTGCTGTATCCGGCTTTGGTAACGTTGCTTGGGGTACTGTTAAAAAGATTACCGAACTTGGCGGTAAAGTTGTTACAATTTCAGGTCCTGACGGTTACATATATGATGAAGACGGTATCAACACCGACGAAAAGATTGAATTTATGCTTTCAATGCGTTCATCAGGTAACGACAAGGTTAAAGATTATGCTGATAAATTTGGCGTTCCTTACTTTGAAGGTCAAAAGCCATGGGGCACAAAAGTTGATATTATTATGCCTTGCGCTACCCAAAACGAAGTTGACGTTAAAGAAGCAGAACAAATCATTGCTAACGGCGTTAAATATTATGTAGAAGTTTCTAATATGCCTACCACTAACGAAGCAGTAGCACTTCTTAAAAAGAACGGCGTTGTCGTTGCTCCTTCAAAGGCAGTTAACGCCGGCGGTGTTGCAGTTTCAGGTCTTGAAATGAGCCAAAACTCAATGCGTTACAGCTGGACCGCTGAAGAAGTTGACGCAAAACTTAAGCAAATTATGAAAAACATCTTCGAAGCATCTCTTAAAGCGGCTGAAAAATACGGTATGAAGGGCGACCTCGTAGCAGGCGCTAATATTGCCGGTTTTGAAAAGGTTGCGGATGCTATGCTCGCTCAAGGCGTTGCTTATTAATTCGGAATTAGGAATTAGAAATTAATAGTTTGTAACTACACCCTGTGGGATTTCCCATAGGGTGTTTTTTTATAATTCCGAATTACGAATTCCTAATTTCAAATTAAATTTAGTTCTATTTTGGACAAGTCGCTCATATGATGTATCGAGGTGACCAAAATGACAACCGATAAAAGATTTGAGAGTATATTATATGCTGTTTCGCCAAGAGTGAAAGAAGTTCTTTTAAAACTCTCCCCCACAGTTAAATCAAACACAAGCGAAATACGGCTTAGGACAGGCCTTCCGTTAGCGCTGACCGTTGCGAGTGAAACTGTTTTTGTAAGACAAAACGGACAAACCCAGTTTTTTCTGTCAAACGACCTTTTTAAAATTTCAAAACCCGATTTAGAAGAAAGTTTTAAAAATCTTTGTAACAATTCGGTTTTTGCACACGAAAACGAACTTCAAAACGGTTTTATAATAATGAAAAACGGTTGTCGTGCAGGTGTGGGCGGTAATATAAATGAAAAAGGCAGTTTTAAAGATATATCTTCAATAAATATTCGTATTGGCCGTGAAATAATAGGCAGTAGTAATGAAATTATGCGTTCATACTCACTTGGCGGCCTTTTAATTGCAGGTCCTCCAGGCAGCGGAAAAACCACCGTTTTGCGTGACGTTATTCGCCAACTTTCAAACGGTAGTACCGGTCGGCTTACAAGGGTTGCGGTAATAGACAGCCGAAACGAAATTTCGGGTTCGCAGTTTGGTGTATGCGCTAACGACCTTGGCGCCAATACCGATGTTTTACTAACCGAGTCAAAAGCCAAAGGAATTGAAATAGCGCTTAGAACACTGTTCCCTAATGTTATTGCTTTTGACGAAATAGCGACCGAACTTGAACTTAAAAGTGTAGCCGAAAGTTTTTGTTCGGGAGTGAGCATTATTACCACCGCTCACGCAGGGAGTATTTGCGAACTTAAAAAAAGAAGCGTAACCAAAGCGCTTTTAAATAGCGGTGCCATAGACCAAGTGGCGTTTTTACCCAATATACACGGTGGAAAAATTACAATTTTAAATACAAAGGAAATTATGAAAAGTGCTTATATTTAAAATTTTTGGGTTTTTTATGATTATTTCCACCACCTATTTATTTGGGTTTTTTAAGGCAAGTGAATTAAAAAAACGCTTTAAAAAATTACAAAGTTTACAAAAAAGCATTATTTCGCTAAAAGAAAAAATTCGTGCTAATATGGGCGAAATACCGCAACTTTTGCCATCAAGTTTTGAAGAATATCCCATAAATTACACCCACCTATCAAGCGGTGACGTTGAAATTTTAGAAGAATTTTTTGCCGATATAGGCATGGCAGATACCAAAACCGAGTATGAGCGTTGCGAACTTTACATAACGCTGTTAAATCCAAAAATCCAAGAAGCCGAAGCAGACGTACGTGAACTTACTAAACTTTATAAAAACATTGGTTTATTTGTTGGCATTTTTATTTGTATTATTTTGTTGTGAGGTAAAAAATGGATGTTAATTTTATTTTTAAAATTGCCGCAATAGGCATAATTGTAACCGTTCTAAATCAGGTGCTTATCCGTTCAGGCAGAGAAGAACAGGCAATGCTTACAACCCTTGCAGGTCTTGTAGTGGTGCTTTTAATGGTGGTAAACTCTGTAGCAGAACTTTTCGACACGGTCAAAGACCTTTTTGGACTTTAAAATGGACACTTTAAAACTTTTTGCAATAATACTGATTTCCGCATTTTTTTGTGTTTTATTAAAGCAATACAAACCCGAATTTTCGGTTATTATTGCATTTTTTTGCTCTGCGATTATTTTAACTGCGGTTTTTGAAAAAATTTTAAGCCCCATAACTTTGCTTGAGCAAAAACTAAAACAAAGCGGTATCGACAACAACTATTTTAAAGTGGCATTAAAGGCGCTGGGAATTGGATACATAACAACCTTTATTGCCGATTCTTGCCGTGACCAAGGCCAAACAGCATTGGCATTTAAAGCCGAACTTGTTGGCAAATGTGCAATTTTTATTTTATCAATACCTTTAGTACTATCCATACTTGAAACGGCATTAGGATTTATAAAATGATTAAAAAAATTATAGGTTTTATTTTTATTTTCACAATATTTGTGTTACCTGTTTCAGCACAAGAAACCAATATCTACGGTGAGCAACTCAAAAACAGCGGTTTTTTTGAAGCACAAAAAGAAGTGCCACCCGACGTTTTGGAATATTTAGAGCAAAACGGAATTGATATAAACGATTATAACTGGGTTAACAACATTAAAACCGAAAATGTTTTTTTACATATTTTTGGGTTTTTAAAAAGCGGACTCAAAAAGCCGTTAATGTCCCTTGGTTTAATTCTTGCCATAATTATAATTACAGCCACCCTTTTTGAAAATCAAAACAGTTCGGTAAATACCGTTATATCTTTTACCCAAACACTTGCAGTCACAGGAATAATAATCTCCCCCGTATTTTCAGCAATAACTTCGGCTGTGACTGCTATGAAAACCTGTGCCGCATTTATGACCGCATTCATTCCCGTTTTTGCAGTAATAACCGCCACAACCGGAAAAACCGCCACAAGTATTTCTATGAGTTCTTTGCTTTTAGGCGCAGCCAACGGTGTTTCGCTCATTTCAAACTTTGCGGTAGTACCGCTTATTGGCGGGTATATGAGTTTATGCCTTGCCACAAGCGTTTCACCGCTTATAAATAACAACGGTGTTTCTTCGGCTGTGAAAAAACTTTCCCTTTGGGTTATGTCGCTTATATCCACTGTATTTTTAGGTGTCTTAAGTATTCAAACAGTAGTAAATGCCCACGCCGATAACTTATCAATGCGAACTGCCAAATTTATAATTGGTTCTTCAGTTCCTGTAGCGGGCGGTGTTTTGTCTGAAGCGCTTGGAACACTTACTGCATCGGTTTCACTTTTGAAATCTTCGGTTGGAATATACGGAGTAATAATTTGCATACTCATATTTTTACCAATAATAATTGAACTTTTGCTTTGGCGGTTTGTACTTTGGATTTCAGATTTTGCAGCCCTTTCGTTTTCACTTTCAAAAATATCTTCACTTTTACAAGCAATAGATACCGTGCTTTCGGTACTGATAGGCGTCATTCTTCTTACAGCCGCAATGTTTATAATATCCCTTTCGGTAGTGATTGGAAGTAGTAAAATATGACACAGTTTTTTGTTTCTTTTAGTACGGGTTGTATTCTTTTGGGGGCACTTTATATAATCTGTCCCGAAGGCAATATTTCAAAACCCATAAAACATATTTTTAGTTTAATTTTTTTAATGGTAATAATCTCAGCCGCAAATATACCCTTTAAAAAAATAGACTTCTCGCTACCCGTCACAGCCACAGCCGAAAACGAGAATTATGTAAGTATGCAAAGTTTTGCCGCCAAATACGTTTATAGCAAAGCACTTGAAAGCCAAAATATAAATTTTAGCGAAATTTCAATTTTTACGGATAAAACCGCCGACGGCAGCATAATAATTACTAAAGTAGTTATTACTTCAAGTGACACAAAAGAGAAAATTTTAAAGGCGATAAGCGGAATAGGCGAAAATCGAGAGGTTGAAATTGTAAATGAATAATATTATTTCAAAATATGCAGAAAAAGTTAAAAACCCAAAAGCACTGATTATAATAGGTATTTTAGGAATTGCTTTAATTTTTTTGTCAAACGTGGGCGCCAAAGACACAAAAAACGCAAACACCGCAAAAACCGCTCCCGAAATATCGACCTTGGAATACCGAGAAATGCTTGAAAAAGATATTAAAGAAATTGTTAAAGAAATTACAGGAAGTAAAAAAGCCACCGTTGTTGTAACGCTTGAAAGCGGAATGAAATATAAATATGCCGACTGGGCAGAGGGCTCTTCAGCCGACAAAACCGAAGAAGGCACATCTTCTTCAAGCAGTGAACTAAAACAAGGTTATACAACCATCAAAACCGAAAGTGGCGGTGAAGAAGCACTTTTAGTCACAACACAAATGCCCGAAGTGCGAGGTGTAGCAATTGTTTGCCTTGGCGGAGACAACGAACTTATAGCGCAAAAAATTGAAAATGCCGTCACAGCGGCTTTAAATATTACATCACAAAGAGTACATATAGCAGGAGGAAACTAAAATGAAAAAAGGTAAAGTTTTTGGAAAAGGACAGTTAGCAGTTGGAGTTATGGTAATAGCGCTTGTTGCTGCAATTTGGCTTAACACCAAGTATATGCCCTCTTCTACAAAATATTTAGGTGAGGCGTCGTTCGTTTCGGCAAACAGCGAAGAAGCAGTTGAAACCGCCGCCAAAACAGAAGATTATTTCACAACCGCCAAAGCAGACCGAGAAAAACTTCTAAAAGAAGCAAGAGAAACCGTAACCGAACTTTTAAAAACCGAAAATTTGACCGAGCAAGACAAAAAAACCGCTCTCGAAAAAATTGAAAAAATCGCCAACGACATTAAAGCCGAAGCAAATATCGAGGCACTTTTAAAAGCCAAGGGCTTTTCTCAAGCGGTGGCGGTAATCGGCAACGACGGTATAAATATTGTTGTAAAATCAGAAGGGCTTACCACAGCCGAAACAATGCAAATTCAAGATATTGTAACCGCTGAATCAGGGCTTGACCTTGCAAAAGTAAAAATAATACCTATAAAATAAAACACTCTTACCAAAGTTTACTCATATTGAATCAAGTTTAACTATTGAACTATAAGCACTCTTTAAAAATTTATCAATACATTGAGTTTTGGTTTCAACTTCTAAAACAATACTTTCTGAAAACAGTTTGGTCTTTTTTAAAAGTGAAATCTTTTCTTCCCAGTGAAAAAATTATTGCATAAATACATTGCTTTTATTATAATGAGTAAAGTATAGTATAAACTTTATTTAAGGGTGGGTAAATGTTATGCGTACTTTAAATTACGAAACCGAACTTTGCGTTGTTGGTGGCGGACTTTCGGGACTTTGCTGTGCTATTGCGGCATCACGTCACGGAATAAAAACAATATTAGTACATGACCGAGCAGTTTTAGGCGGTAATGCTTCAAGTGAAATTAGAATGCATATTTGCGGTGCTAAAGGTCAGAATAATCGCGAAACAGGTATTATTGAAGAAATTGTGCTCGAAAACTTCTACCGCAACCCTGAGCAAAATTATAGCATTTGGGACACCGTTTTGTATGAAAAGGCAATGGCTGAAGAAAATCTCACCTTACTTCTAAACACAAGTTGTCTTGACGCCACAATGAATAATGAAAAAATCAAAAGTATTAAAGCGTGGCAGTCAAATGCCGAAACCTTTCATATTATAAAAGCAAAATATTTTGCCGATTGTTCGGGTGACAGTATTTTAGCACCTTTATCTAATGCCGAATACCGCTACGGAAGAGAAGCAAAATCAGAATTTTCAGAGACAATTCCACCTGTAGTTTCCGACAAAAAGACAATGGGTATGAGTTGTCTTATGCAGATTCGTGAAACCGACCATAAGGTTGAGTTTATTCCGCCCGAATGGGCTTATAAATATGAAACCGAAGAAATGCTAAAATATAAACCCCACGAGCTTATTATGGAAGACAATTTTTGGTGGCTTGAAGTTGGCGGAGAGTGGGACTGTATCCACGATACCGACCGTTGCCGTGACGAACTTTTAAAAATTGCTTTTGGTGTATGGGACCACATTAAAAACTATGGAAATCACGGTATGGATAATCACGAATTAGAATGGATTGGAATGTTACCGGGTAAGCGTGAAAGCCGAAGATACGTTGGCGAATACACCGTTACTGAAAATGATGTTAAAAACGAGGGAAGATTTAATGATATTGTAGCGTATGGCGGATGGCCAATGGACGACCATTTTCCAGGCGGTTTTTATTATCAAGAAGGGTATCCCACAATTTTTCACCCTGCTCCTTGCCTTTGGGGTTTGCCGCTCAGATGTATGATTTCCAAGAATATCCAAAATCTTGTATTTGCAGGTAGAAATATTAGTATTACCCACGCAGCACTCAGTTCTTCTCGTGTTATGGCTACTTGCTCTTTGCTTGGACAAGCACTTGGTACTGCGGTGGCACAGGCAGTTATAAGTAATACTGATATACGAAAAATCGATATAAAAACCTTGCAAAACACTTTAATGAATGACGACTGTTTTATTCCTGGGCACGAGCGCGAAGTAAGTGAACTTTCTAAAAACGCCAACTGCTCAGCCGAGATTGTTCGAAACGGACAATACCGCAAAGAAGAAAATCTTTGGATTGGTAGCAAATACGATACTGTTACATATACTTTTGACAGCGAAGTAAAAGTAAGCAAAATTCGCTTGGTGTTTGATAGCGATTTAAACCGTGAAACCCATAATATGCTTTCAAATTATTATATCCGTAACGAGCAACCAAAACCTTTACCGAAAACGCTTATTAAGGAATATAAGGTTGTGGGAGAAAAAGAGAATGGTGAAACTTTTGAAATTGAAGTTTTAAACAATCGTAAACGTTTAGTTTATCATAATGTTGATTGGTCTGTTAAAAAGGTAACCTTTGTGCCAATTAAAACCCACGGAACACCCGATTTTCGTTTGTTTGGGTTTGAGGTTGAATAAATTTTAAAAGATAAATAATTAAACCGAACACGTTTTGCGTGTTCGGTTTGATTTTTATAATAAAAAAGCATTAATCAAGAAATCTTTTAACAAAGTTTTTCATTGTTTTTACTGTCAATATTGCAATTTCTTCAACTAAATCTTCGTGTATATATTTTAAAGTAACTTCCGAATTAATGTTATTATCATAACCAATTTCTTTAAGCGCTTTAAACACGTCATCCCAGTCAATTGTACCGCCGCAAAGTATGCGGTGTTGGTCAACAATACCATTGTTATCGTGAAGATGCAAACAGTAAACGTTTTCACCCATTTTTCTTATAAAATCGGCAGGGGTTGGTTGATTATGCTGACCTGTAAGGTTAATATGACCTGTGTCAATACAGCAAACAAACCATTCGCCATACTCACTATTTTTCACGTCATCAAACAATGCTCTAAACTCATCATAACCGCCAAAGAAATCCATCTTATTATTAAGAGTCCAGTTAGAACCAACCGTTTCAAGTGCAATTTTCACACCGTTTTCTTTAGCAAAGGGTAAAATCAATTTAAACGCTCTACATGCCCTGAAACGCATTTGTTCAGGTGTTGAAGTGGGGTTTGAAAGGTCACTGCCGGGGTGAAAAACACAAACAGATGCACCCAAAATTTTAGATGCTTTTAAATCACACTCGGCATTTTTAGGGAAAGTAATCAAATTATAGTCTTCTTCGTTTTCTCTAAAGGTTCTCATTGTGCCGTGGGTTTGGAAAACTTTAAGTCCACGTTTTTCAACTTGGTTTCGAATATTTTCAAAATACGCTACAAATTCTTCTTCGCTCTTTACATAAATAGAATCATCTGGATGCCCAAAAAGATTATAATCATTTAAGTCAAAATCAACCCCGTCTGCTCCCCATTCTTTAATCTTGTCAAGGGCGGTAAGAAAACCGTATTTTTCAGTCAAAGTTCCCGATAATGCCGCTATTGACATACTATATTTTCTTTTCATAAAAAACCCACCTTTTTATATATTCAACCGGTTTTAACCACATTATATAACCCCTTTTTTTCTTTGTCAATAATAAAAAGTTTAAAAATTAGTTGTTTTATTGCGGGAAAGGTGTTATAATATAGAAAAGATTTAAAATTCATTATGGGGGTTAATGTTATGGAAAATAAAACCACTCTTTCTATCAATACCGAAGTTTTAAAGAAAATGGCTAAAATTGCCGCAACCGAAGTTACAGGTGTTGCAGGTATTTCAAATCGCAATATCGACCTTAAGGGTGCTATTAAATCTAAAAACCCATTTGCCGGTGTTAAAATTGAAAGTGTTAACGGTGCTTTAGAAATTGGCGTTTATATTATTGTTAAAAAAGATGCCAACGTTAAAGAAGTGGCTAAAAAGGTTCAAGAAAACGTTAAAGATAAAATTCAGTCAATGACAGGTTCTGCAGTTACAAAAGTTAACGTAACTGTAGCAGATATTGAGTTTGAAAAAGCAGAAGCCGAAGAAGAAAATCAATAATACAAACTAAACTCAAAAACCATGCCCTAACAACGTTGGGGCATGGTTTTTAATTTTCAAACTTACCTTTCACCCAATTTAACCAACCGTTTTCAAAAAGTCTTTTCTTATCTTATGTGCTTTTGTAATTACGTATTGCATAATTAAGGTTACTAAAATCATTAAAATTCCGCATGCAAAAAATGCGCTCTTATAACTACCAAGCAAATCATAAGCAACGTTTATAACGGGACTTCCCAAAGCAAAACCAAACGTGTTAACCGTCATCAAAATTCCCAAAATTTTATTAAACGCTTTTTCGCCAAACAAATCACTTACAAACAAAGGTATCATAACTGTTTCAAGCGGTAGAGCCAAAGAAGATATAATACCCCAAATCATTGCATACACCTTACCGCTTGTTGTATTGCTTGACAACACAAGTGAAAACATTGTAATTATTGAAGCCACACAGCAAACGGCTGTTGTAATTCTAAGACCTAATTTATCATACAAAAAGCCGGTTAAAAACTTAAATACTGTCAAAGCAATTGAATGAAGACTTAATATTAACGCTATGTAATTTGCATTTAAATCTACATCTCGCAAATGCGCCGCCGCAACCCCGTTTATAGCAGTTAACATAAAACCGGTGATAAAAACGCAAATTAATGTCAAATGATATATTTTAAGTTTTTTAACTTTGGAATATTCCAGCCCTATCCAACTTTCGCCTTTGGGCTTTTTCTTTGCAACTTTAAAAGCGGTTTTTTCTTGGCTTTCGGGTTGTTCTTTTAAAAACACAAAAACAATTATCGCCGTAACAAACAAAATAAGGGCTACTAATCTATAAGCATTTTGATATCCAAACATATTATTTTCTTCATAAATAATTGGATAAACAATTTGGGCTGCAAGAGCACCGCCCAGACCGTTAGCGGCTAAAATTGCTCCCATAATGGTACCCTTATTTTCTTTAAACCATTTATTTACCATACAACTAACCATTGCAGTAGTTGTGAAAGAAAGACCTATACCTAAAAAAATACCACCCAAATAAAAAACTGCAATATTACTGGCAACTGAATTACATAAAGCAGAAAAAATCAATGCAACAAATCCGGCTAACACCAATTTTTTTGCACCGAATTTTTCAATTAAAGTTCCAAAGAAAATGTTAACAATAGCCGTAGATAAAAATCTAAAACTATCATTAAAAGAAAACATACTTCTTGATATACCGTTGGCTTCGGTAATGGCACCAATATATACACTTTTGTTAGAACTGCAAAAGCCCATTGTAACAAGCACCATTAAGAAACTTACTGCGGCTATAACCCATTTGTAATCAAAACGTTTGCTTTTAAAAAAGTTTTTCATTTTTCACATCTCTTTTATTAAATGAAATTTACAAAAACATTATAGCACTAAAAAACACCGCAAACAATAAAACACCACATTTTTACCAAAACACCACAATTTATTACCAAAAAATAGCACCGACTTGTGATTAAAAATAAAATTCCGCAACCAAATCACGCATAGCGTGTATATAATCAATCCAAAGAGAAATACATACACGGCTTATGCCTTAATAACATACAGTTCACAATGCGAACTGATTACATTCCGCTTACGCGGATTACATACCAATCCTTTGGATTGGATAAAATAAAAGGACTACCGAAGTAGTCCTTTTATTTTTGGTGATCCATCGGGGATGAAGCCGCTTAACGCGCCTTCCTTGCTCGCCGACCGTTCGCCTTGCGAACAGTACCCGCCTCGCACTTCGTCGCTAAAAACAGTTCACCGAACTGTTTTCTTTACGCTCCTCACCCTCTCAGTGTTCGAATCCCCTTAGTTTTATATAAATTAAAAAACCGACCCAAAAGGTCGGTTTCTTAATTTGGTGATCCATCGGGGATGAATCCGCT
>SVOX01000034.1 GCA_015066165.1 Oscillospiraceae bacterium
AGAAATATTAATAAACGAAATACCGTAACACAAAAAAGTAAGTGCCATAAACTGTATTAGGCACTTACTTTTTTTGGAGGGACAGTATGAAAAAAATATGTATAATAGGCGGAGACGCCCGTCTTAAAACAGTTAAGCACCACCTTGAAAATCAAAACTTTTTTGTTAGCACTTTGGGGCTTTACCCAAATGACAAAGGTGATATTTCGCTCGCCGATATTATAATACTTCCTGTACCCACAACCCGTGATAACGTTACGGTTTTTACCCCACTTACCAACAAGGTCATTCCCCTTTCGGAAGTGTTTGAAAAAACCGAAAACCAACTTATTTTATGCTGTAATTATAATTTCGAAAACCGCAAATGTATTGATTATAACACCCTTGACAGTTACGCACTTTTAAATGCAGTACCCACTGCCGAAGGGGCTATTAAAATTGCTATTGAAAACACAAATTTCACTATTTGGCAAAGCAAAATTTTGGTTATTGGCAACGGCAGAGTTGGTAAAATTTTAGCAAATCGGCTTAAAAACCTTGGGGCTTTTGTTACAGTTAGTGCCAGAAAACCCAAAGATTTTGCCGAACTTGAAGCACTCGGATTTAATTACATAAATACCGAGAAGCTTGAAAATTTGTATTTAGGGTACGACATTATTTTTAATACCGTGGATTTCCCCGTACTGTCAGACAAAACGCTTGAAAATCTTCCCTGTTCTTTGCTTTTAGACCTTTCTTCAAAAGGCGGTTTCAACCTTGAATATGCAAAATCTTTGGGACTCAACGCCCAAAAAGCCCCTGCCTTGCCCGGTAAAACCGCTCCTAAAACTGCAGGAAAGATACTGGCAAAAACAGTAAGTGAACTTATTCGTTTTTACAACTAAAGGGAGAATATTATGAAAAATATTACATTGGGATATGCTATAACAGGTTCTTTTTGCACAATAAAAGAGTCGGTTAAAGCGTTAAAAACTTTAAGCCAATACGACATTAAAATTCTTCCCATTTTGTCCGAAATAGTAACCCGTACCGACACCCGTTTCGGCAAAGCGGAAGACTTAATAAAAGAAGTTGAAGAAATTTGCCAAAATAAAATTATAAACAGTATTGCTGCCGCAGAGCCAATTGGCCCCAAAAATTTGCTTGACGTTTTAGTGGTTGCGCCTGCAACAGGTAATACCCTTGCCAAAAACGCTTTAGGCATTACCGACAGCGCTGTTACAATGGCAATTAAAGCGCATCTTCGCAACAACAAACCGGTTGTTTTTGGTATTGCCACAAACGACGCTTTGGGTGCAAGTGCAAAAAACATTGGCCTTTTGCACAACACAAAAAACATCTTCTTTGTGCCTTATAAACAAGATGACCCCCACTCTAAAAACAACTCGCTAATTTGTGATTTTTCACTTATTCCGCAAACAGTGGAACAAGCACTTAAGGGTAAACAAATTCAACCCTTAATTATTTGACAAAACACTCCCTTTGGTATATAATGTTTATTCGTTAATATACCAAAGGGAGTTAATATATGGGAATAGTTGAACTTTTCATTTTGGCTGTCGGTCTTTCTATGGACGCTTTTGCAGTGGCTATTTGTAAAGGGCTTGCCACCGAGCATTTAAAAAAGCGCCATATGATAATCACAGGCGCTTGGTTTGGTGGATTTCAGGCGTTAATGCCACTAATCGGTTACTTTTTGGGTACCGCATTTCAGGAATACGTAACCGCCGTTGACCACTACATCGCTTTCGTATTACTTGCCGGAATAGGTATAAATATGATAAAAGAATCATTTTCAAAAGAAGAAAACGAATGCAGTGACTGCTCGTTTGGATTTAAAACAATGTTTGTAATGGCTATTGCCACAAGCATAGATGCATTAGCCGCAGGAATTTCACTTGCTATGGACTTAAAAGGAAACAACACATACGCATACATTGCCGTATTATTTATTGGTGTTATTACCTTTACCCTTTCGGCAGTTGGTGTTAAAATAGGCAACATCTACGGTGCTAAGTGGAAATCCAAAGCCGAATTTTCGGGCGGTGTTATATTAATAATTTTAGGCGCAAAAATACTTATAGAGCACTTATTCTTCGCCTAATAAACAGTCATTTTCACGACCTGTAATTTTAACTTTTAAAATCTCTCCTGTCTTGCACTGGGGAGATTTTATTTTTACACGGCAGTAATTTTCGGTATAGCCCTCAAAAAATCCGTCTTGATTTGTTTCAATTAAAACTGATTGACAAGTGCCAATATGTTTATCCAAAAAATCATATTCACTTTCAAGAGTGGCTTCTATCATTTGTTTTGAACGTTCACTCTTTTGGGCATTATTTACTTGATTAGGTAAACCGTAAGCCACAGTGCCCTCACGTCGAGAATAAGCAAAAACGTGTGCTTTTGCAAAGCCAATTTCTTTAGCGAAGCCCAAACTTTCACAAAATTCCTGCTCACTTTCCCCCGCAAATCCAACCATAATATCGGTTGTAATTGCACTATTGGTAAAAGTATTTCTAATTCTCCATACTAAATCACGGTAAAATGAAGTGTCATAATGACGGTTCATACGTGCAAGTGTTTTATCACTGCCCGACTGCAAAGACAAATGGAACTGCGGACAAAACTTTGGCTGTGATTTAAACCTTAACAGCATTTCATCAGTTATATGATCGGGTTCCAAAGAGCCCAAACGCACCCGTTTAATTCCATCAACAGCGCAAACCGCATCAACAGCATCGCAAATATTTATATCCTCGCCTTTACCGTATGAGGTAAGGTTTATACCAACCAACACAATTTCCACAAAGCCATTTTTTGCTAAATCCTGGGCTTCTTTTTGTATTTCGCAAACAGGTTTTGAACGAATTGGTCCACGTGCAGTTGGAATTATACAATAAGTGCAATAACGGTCGCAACCGTCTTGTATTTTCATATAAGCACGGGTACGTTCATCAAATTTTGTAATGCTCGGCGTGTTAAATCTTTCTTTTTTCTCGTGCTTTGATACTTCAAACACCCGTTTACCGTCTTGCAAAAATTTTTCAACCGCTAATACTACTTTTAAAACATCGGTATTGCCCATTATAATATCGGCATCCAATAATTGTTTTGATTTTTCACCAAATGCCTGTACCATACAACCGGTAAGCGCTATAACCGCATTTGGATTATTTTTTCTAAAACGGCGAAGTGCTTGACGGGTTTTACGGTCACTTTCGGCAGTGACTGTGCAAGAATTTATTACAAGCGCATCAAACGGTGCCGAAGTTGGCACCGTTTTGTGTCCTTTGTTTTGAAATGCTTCACGCATTACCTGTGTTTCATATTGATTCACTTTGCACCCCAAGGTGTAAAACGCTATGTTCATAAACTCTCCTGTAATTTTTGATAAAAAGCGACAGCCAAACGGTCGCAACGTTCATTTTCGGGGTGGCCCGCATGGCCTTTAACCCAGTCAATCGTAACATCATGTTCGGCTATAAGATTTAAAAGTTTTTCCCATAAATCAGGGTTTAAAGCGGGTTTTTTATCGGCTTTGCGCCAATTATTATTGCGCCAAGATTCTGCCCAACCTTTAGTAATTCCGTCTGCAACATATTTAGAATCGGTTACAAGACGAACTTTACAAGGTTTTTCCTTTAAAGCCGAAAGTCCCATAATAGCGGCAGTAAGTTCCATTCGGTTATTGGTGGTATCTTTTTCACCGCCCGAAAGTTCTTTTTCGTGGCCGTTATAACGAAGCACTACGCCCCAACCGCCAGGACCGGGGTTACCCGAACAAGCACCGTCGGTAAATATTTCAATATATTTCATAATTCACCTTAATACTTTCTATAACTGCCCACAACCTTGCCAAGCACGGTTGGATTTTCGGGATAAATTGGGTCAAAATCCTCATTTTCGGGCATAAAGATTACGGTTTTATCCTTAATTAGAAGACGTTTCACAGTTGCTTCTTCTCCGTCCATACCAACAACAATATCACCGTTACGGCAAGGAACGTTTTTATCAGCAATAATAATATCGCCGTCCATAATGCCAACATTTTTCATACTATAACCCACAACCTTCAAGGCAAAAAGCCCTTCAGCATCTTTACTGGGGTACGGTATGTAGTCTTCAATTTCTTCTACTGCCAAAATTGGTTTACCTGCGGTAATTTTGCCAACAAGAGGCACCATTGAAGCCGAAGACGGCATATCAAGTTTTATAGCACGGGAATATTTGGCATCACGCACAATATACCCCTCTTCTTCTAACACTCCCAAAATAGCGTGAACGGTTGAAGTGGATTTAATTCCCGTATTATTACAAATTTCACGAACCGTTGGCGGAAAACCGCCGGACATTTGTTTTACAATAAAATCATAAACATTTTTTTGTTTTTCGGTAAGTGGTCGTTTAGACATCTAAAAACTCCTATCGAACATTTATTCGTTTACAGTATAACATTATTTTAAAAATATTGCAAGTAAAATAAATAATCTCCCAAATCCGCCTTATCAAAGGTGAATTGAGAGATTATATTTTTATTTCTTTATTTTTCTTCTCTTGAGCCAACTTGCAGGTGAAAACAAAAGTATCAATGGATAAATCTCAAGCCGACCAAGTAGCATAGCGACTGACAAAACTATTTTTGAAAGGTGAGAAAAAATATCATAGTTACCCATCGGGCCCACCAGCGCAAGTCCCGGACCTACATTATTAAAGCAAGCCGCAACTGCGGATATATTGGTTTCCAAATCAAACGGCTCAAAAAGAAGCACAATTAATATTACAGTAAAGCAAACAAAATATATTGCAAAATAAACCAACACTCCATTTAGCGTTTCATTTTCAACCTTCTTACCCTCGAAGCGAACTGCTTCGGCACCACGAGGATGTATCATATGACGAAGATTTGCCGATATACGTTTAAACAACAACACTATTCTTGAAACTTTAATGCCGCCCGCAGTAGAACCCGCACAGGCACCAATAAACATAAGTATAAGAAGTATGCCTTTTGAAAGTCCCGGCCACAAGTTAAAGTCGGTAGTGGCGTAACCTGTTGTGGTAATAATTGATGCCACTTGGAAAGCCGACTGCCGTAAAGTTTCCCAAAAACCGTCAACTAAATTACGGATATTATAGGTTACAAGCGCTACTGCCGCTATAACTATACCAACATAACACCAAAGCTCCTCACTTTTAAAGGCGGTGCGAATTTTTCTTACTAAAACAAGATAATAAATATTAAAATTAACGCCAAAAATCAGCATAAACACCGTAATAACCCACTGTAAATACGGACTGTACGAAGCAATGCTATCGCCCTTAACACCAAATCCACCCGTACCCGCAGTACCGAATGAGTGCACAAACGATTCAAATAAGTTCATACCGCCACAAAGCAGTAACACAACCTCTAACAAAGTAAGACAAATATAAATTAAATAAAGTATTTTTGCCGTACTTTTAAGCTTTGGTACAAGTTTACCAATGATAGGTCCCGGCATTTCGGCTCGGATAATATGGATAGAACGGCCAGAATCGGTTGGAACAATAGCCATAACAAGTACAAGTATTCCCATGCCGCCTATCCAATGAGTAAAACTACGCCAAAACAAAAGCCCTTTTGACATTGTTTCTATTTCTTTACCGCCCAAAATAGTAGCGCCTGTTGTAGTAAATCCGCTTACAGTTTCAAAAAAAGCGTCAATAAAATTGGGAATAGCGCCGCTTATAACAAAGGGAATAGCTCCCACAACCGATAATGTTATCCAGGACAGTGCTACAATCACAAAACCCTCTTTTGCAAAAAAAGTTTTATCCTTGGGTTTATTAAGACAGGTGAGCAAAAATCCAAGCGCCAATGCTAATACAATGGTTATAACAAACGATATCGCATTCTTTTCACCATATACTAAAGAACATATAAGCGGTAGTGACATAAGCACTGCTTCAACCTTTAAAATTTGGCCAAGCATATAAAAAATGATTCTACGATTCATATACTATCACCTTTTGATGTCAGACAAATTATTAATTCGTTGATTGGCTGCAAAAACGACAACCTTATCCCCAACAAGAAGCATATCTTCACCTGAAGGAATAATGGTTTTTCTGTCACGGATAATACCCGCAATAAGTATATTTGGTTTTAAGCTTAAATCTTTAAATGGAACGTTTAAGAAATCCAGCCCGTCTTTTGCTATAAACTCAAGTGCTTCAACCTTGTCATCCATAAGTCTGTAAAGGGTTTCAACGCTACTTCCTTGCGAATTTTCCAACGCTCTGGCATATCTCACCAAAACATCTGATACGGTCATTTTAGGCGATATTACAGTATCAAGTCCCCAACTTTCTGCTAAAGGCATAAGTGCCTGACGATTAATTTTAGTAATAATTTTAGGAACCGACATAGTATGTGCATAAGCCGACATAAGAATATTTTGCTCGTCCATACCGGTAAGTGATACAAAAGCATCAACCGACAAAAGACCTTCTTCCAAGAGTGCCTCTTGGTCGGTACCATCAGCATTAACTATAGTAACTTTTGGAAGCGCTTCACAAAGTCGTTCACAAACAGTGGGATTTTTTTCTATAATCGTCACCGCATTGTTACCCTCTGACAACTTTTTAGCAAGATAAAAAGCCAGCTTACCGCCACCGAAAATCATAATCTTTTTAGCACTCTTTTGTTGGATACCCATTTCTTTCAAAAGTTTAACAATCTCATTCGATGTTGCGCTTATATAAACCCTATCGCCACTTTTAAGAACAAAATTACCATCGGGGATATATGCATCTTCACCACGACCAACTGCCGAAATCAAGAACTTTGCCTTGAATTTACTGCGCATATCCATAATTTTCATTCCATCAAGTGCAGAATCGGGCTTTAATTTAATTTCAACAATTTCAAAATTTCTGGCACTAAAAGTTTCAACCTTTGCAGCAGAGGGCATTTTTAAAATGTTAAAAAGTTCCCGTGCCGCCATAAGTTCAGGATTTAAAGTGAGTGAAATATCCAACTGTTCACGCATAAATCCAAGACTTTTATCGTTATATTCAGGGTTACGGATACGAGCTATTGTATATTTTGCGCCAAGTCTTTTTGCCAAAAAACAGCTTAACATATTAAGTTCGTCAGATCCTGTAACCGAAACCATTAACTCGGCATTACCTACATCTGCCTCTAACAAAACATCACTATCGGTACCATTACCGCAAACACCCATAACATCGTAAACATTAGTAACCTCAGATAACACCCTGGGGTTATTATCAATGGCAACCACATCGTGACCTTCTGCCACAAGACTCTCTAGTAACGTAATACCTACTTTACCGCAACCGTTGACAATTATTTTCATATAAAGCTTCCTCTACCTTAAAAATAATAAACACATACAAATCTATTTTAACACTTTACTCACAATATTACAATATTTTTTTTATAATATTGAAATCAAGCGGAAACTGTAGTATAATTGATACAGTTTTTCAAATCAGGTGATTAAATGAAGCAAAAAGGTCTTTCCCATATACAGATTATCGCTTTGGGATATTTTTGTATAGTTATCCTTGGCACGCTATTGCTTATGCTCCCCATAGCAACCCGTTTGGGCGATTCCGCTCCTTTAGGTACCGCATTGTTCACTTCAGTATCAGCTTCCTGCGTTACGGGTCTTATTTTAGAAAACACCGTAAGTTACTGGTCAGTTTTCGGTCAGGTTGTTATTTTAGGCCTTATTCAGTTAGGCGGTCTTGGATATATGACTGTAGCGACCGTTTTTTACCGACTAATTATTAAAAGACGTGGACTCCGTGAAAAAGTAATAATGGCCGAAAGCATAAACACTACCCGTATGAACAATTTTTCTGCCCTTGTTAAAAAAATCTTTTGGGGAACAATTATTATTGAAGTATTGGGAGCAGCGCTGTTGTCTATCCGCTTCATACCGCTTTTCGGTATATTAAAAGGCATTTACTACAGCGTTTTTCATTCTGTTTCAGCTTTTTGTAACGCAGGGTTCGACCTTTTGGGTTCTCCCACCCCTTTTAACTCCCTCGTAAGCTTTAACAATGACCCTTTAGTTATATTTATTATTTCGGCACTTATTATCATAGGCGGTCTTGGATTTCTTGTTTGGGATGATCTTACATTAAAACGTTTCCGCTTTAAAAAACTTAATTTGCACAGTAAAATTGTACTAACCGTATCTGCTGTTTTATTATTGCTTGGTTCTTGCTTGTTCTTTATATTTGAACACGATAAACTTTTTTGCGATATGTCTTTCAGCCAAAAACTATTAAACAGTTTCTTCAGTTCCGTAACACCTAGAACAGCAGGTTTCAACAGTGTGGATATTGCCTCCCTTTCGGAAGCTTCAAAACTTTTAACCGTTGTTTTGATGTTCATAGGCGGAAGTTCCGGCTCAACAGCCGGCGGTATAAAAACCACCTCGCTTTTTGTAATGTTTGCTTATGTTACTTCTTCAATACGCGGTAAAGACGGTATATACACCTTTAACAAGAGTATTAAAAACGAGTTTTTAAACAAAGCGTTACTTGTCACATTTATAAATTTATCACTCGCTTTATGTGGCACGTTTATAATTTGTGCTATCGAACCGGTATCCATTTCCAACGCCTTGGTAGAAACCTTTTCAGCAATAAGTACTGTAGGTCTTACCGCAGGAGTTACAACTTCTCTCGGCTCTGTTTCACAAATAGTTATAATGTTGCTTATGTACTGTGGGCGAGTTGGAAGTGTTTCTTTCGCAACAGCTTTGTTTGAAAAGAAACATTTGGCACCCATTACCTACCCCGCCGAATCGATTACTGTAGGTTAATTTAAAGTAAGGAGTTTTATTATGAAATCTTTTTTAATTATCGGTATGGGCTCACTCGGAAATCACCTTTGCGATGAGCTTAGTAAAAACAACTGCGAAATAATGATTGCGGATATCGACCCCGCTAAAGTAGAAAATGTCAACTCGGCTGTTGTTACTGCTCGTGTATGTGATTGTACCAATCGCGGTGTACTTGAAACCCTTGGTGTAGAAGACTTTGATGTTTGTTTTGTTTGTATCGAAGATTACTTCCAAGCTTGTCTTGAAATTACCGATTTACTTAAAGAATTAGGCGCAAAAAAGATTTACAGCACAGCCAACCGCCAAATTGAAGAAAAATTCTTACTCAGAAGCGGCGCCGACCGTATTATTTATCCCGAAAGAGATATTTGCCGTAGGATTGCGAGTGTTGAATGCGCACAGCATATTTTCGATTATATAAATATTGCTGATGATTACTCTATTTTTGAAATTGAACCTCTCAAAAAATGGATAGGTAAAACCGTTATGGAGTTAAACTTCCGCAATAAATACAACCTCAACATCATCGCTTACAAAAAGAATGGTCAAATTGTTCCTTTCTTCAATGCTAATTACGTTTTCAACGAGAATGAACATTTACTCGTTTTAGGCAACACTAAGGATATTGAAAAAATAGTAAAATAAAATTTAAAAGCATAATGCAGAATTTACTGCATTATGCTTTTTCTTTAATCAAAAAAATCTTTGAGTTTATCCATAAAACTCTTTTGTTTTTTATAGTTTTTACTGTCTGCAACAGTTTCAAACTCTTTAAGTTTTTCTTTTTGGGCCTTGGACAAATCTTTAGGTACTTCTACCACAATTTTTACGTATTGGTCACCTTTGCCCGAGTAATTAAGTCGTTGAATACCCTTACCTTTAAGTTTAAATTCGTCACCCGGCTGTGTGCCTTCGTGAATAGTGAACTTAACCTTACCGTCAAGAGTTGGCACAGTTATTTCAGCGCCCAAAGCTGCTTGAGTGAAGGTTATTGGTATTTCACAGTAAACGTCATAACCGTCACGTTCAAAAATTGGGTGAGGACGAACGTTTACATTTATGCGAAGGTCACCCGAAGGACCGCCGTTCACACCGCTGTCGCCGCCGCCCCGTATGTTAATTACCTGTCCGTCATCAATACCCGCAGGAATTTTAACCGTTTTTTCGACAGTATGTCTTATTCTTCCTTTGCCGTTACACTTATCGCAAGGGCTTTCAATAATCTTACCGCTACCGTGACATTGGTTACAAACCTGTTGAGTTTGTATAACACCAAAAGGCGTACGCTGTGTAGCCGCCACTTGACCGCTACCGTGACAAACAGGACAAGTTTTAACCGTTGTACCTTTTTTGGCGCCTGTACCGTTACAGTCGGGGCAGGTGTCAATTTTTGTAACTTTTACGGTTTTTTCGCAACCTTTTGCCGCTTCTTCAAACGAAATCACAACCGAAGCCGCAGTATCGTTACCACGTCTTGGTGCGTTAGGGTTGGCACGGCGCGAACCACCGCCAAAACCACCGCCAAAGAAAGAACTAAAAATGTCACCAAGGTCGCCAAAATCTTGGAAGCCGCCGCCAAAACCGCCACCGCCGTAGCCGCCGCCCGCACCAAAGTTGGGGTCAACGCCTGCGTGGCCAAACTGGTCGTAACGGGCACGTTTTTCGCTATCAGACAAAACTTCATATGCCTCGTTTACTTCTTTAAATGCCTTTTCAGCCGCCTCGTCGCCGGGGTTTAGGTCGGGGTGATATTTTTTTGCTGCTTTTCTATATGCTTTTTTTAATTCGTCTTCAGAAACCGATTTATCGACTCCCAAAACTTCATAATAATCTCTTTTATCCGCCAAAACAATTCTCCTAAAAGCAAGACTTTTGCCTTGCAGTGAATAGTGAAGAGTGAAAAGTGAAGAGAAAATGTGTTTGCAAAGCAAACATTATATAACGTGCCTACGGCACACATTTTCTATTATCTCTTCTCTTTTATCTCTTATCTGACAAGTAATTCCACAGGAATTATTTGTTGTCTTCTACGTCAGTATAATCTGCTTCATATACGTTAGGATCTGCTTGTTGTGCATCTCCTGTAGGAGCACCTTCAGCACCTTGAGGATTAGCCGCTTTATAAAGCTTTTCGCTAACTGCAAAAATTTCTTTTTGGAGTTCTTCTTGCTTTGCTTTAATTGCTTCTATATCTTCACCCTTTAAGGCCTCTTTGAGCGCTTCTTTAGCAGTTTCAATCTTGCCCTTTTCTTCTTCGGTAATCTTATCGCCAAGATCGGTAAGGGTTTTTTCTGTTGTGTAAATCATTTGGTCAGCATTGTTGCGAACGTCAACTGCTTCACGGCGTTTCTTATCTTCAGCCGCATATTCTTCGGCTTCTTTAACTGCCTTATCAATATCGTCTTTTGACATATTGGTATTAGAAGTAATTGTAATATCGTTTTCTTTACCTGTGCCAAGGTCTTTTGCCGAAACATGAACAATACCGTTAGCGTCAATATCAAAAGTAACTTCAATTTGAGGTACACCACGTGGAGCAGATGCAATACCGTCAAGGTGGAATACGCCAAGAGTTTTATTGTCTTTTGCGAATTCACGTTCACCTTGGAGTACATGTACTTCAACCGAGGTTTGACCGTCAGCCGCTGTTGAGAAGATTTGGCTCTTCTTTGCAGGGATGGTTGTATTTCTGTCAATAACCTTTGTAGAAACACCGCCCATTGTTTCAATACCAAGTGAAAGTGGAGTTACGTCAAGAAGAAGAAGTCCCTTAACGTCACCGCCAAGTACACCTGCTTGTAAAGATGCGCCAAGCGCTACGCATTCATCGGGGTTGATGCCCTTAAATGGCTCTTTACCCATAAATTCTTTAACTGCTTCTTGAACAGCAGGGATTCTTGAAGAACCGCCAACCATAAGCACTTTGTTAATTTCACCTTTTTGAAGACCTGAGTCTTGGAGTGCTTGACGAACGGGAGCCATTGTTGCTTCTACCAAATCGGCAGTAAGTTCGTTGAATTTAGCACGGGTAAGTGTTGTTTCAAAGTG
>SVOX01000035.1 GCA_015066165.1 Oscillospiraceae bacterium
TGTGAATCTCACGACCAGGCGCTTGTTGGTGACAAGACCATAATGTTCCGCTTGTGTGACGCTGAAATGTATGTTGGTATGCAAAAATTTGGTGGAAATTACGTGGTTGACAGGGGAATTGCGCTTCATAAAATGATACGTCTTTTAACCTCGACACTTGCGGGTGAGGGATATCTTAATTTTATGGGTAACGAGTTTGGCCATCCTGAGTGGATAGATTTTCCACGTGAGGGTAATGGTTGGAGTTACCATTATTGCCGTAGGCAGTGGTCGCTTGTCGATAACCCCAATTTGCGTTATTGTGAACTTAATGAATTTGACAAAGCGATGATTTCCTTGCTTAAAAAGGGAAAAATATTAAAACTTGACGCTCAAAACCGTTGGATGCACGAAGACGACAAAGTTTTAATTTACACCAAGGGCGATTATGTATTTATATTTAATTTCCATCCTGAAAAATCGTTTGACGGATATTTTGTTCCTGTTGGCGAAGAAGGGTTTTATAAAACTGTTTTAACAACTGATGACGGTAAGTTCGGCGGTTATTCACGTGTTGATACAACCTTTAAATATAAAGCCGAACAAACACCAGCAAATTGGTGCGGTTTTAAATGCTATTTACCAAGCAGAGCGGCTATTGTTCTTAAAAAAACTAATTAAACGGTGATATTTTGTTATATTTTATTCTAATTTTTTTAGTATTATTTTTATTGGTGGTATTATATTTTTTCAACGTTGCATTTGTTAGAAAACAAAAGGTTGACGTTGATAAAATGGATAACACAATTGAAGATGCCCTAAAACCGTATTCCGAAGTCATTGAAAAAGGAACCGAGTTTATAAACAACACCAAGCACAAATGGTATTATATAACCGCTTTTGACGGTATTAAACTTGCAGGTAGATATTATGATAATAACAGTAGTTGTACCATATTTTTATTTCATGGCTACCGTTCAGGCGCTGCACACGATTTTTCTTGCGCTGTTGAAATGTATTACAAAATGGGCTTCAATATTTTGCTTGTTGACCAACGTGCACATGGTAAAAGCGAAGGCAAACTTATAACTTTTGGTGTTAAAGAAAGCCGTGACGTTGTTTCTTGGGCAGAATTTATTAATGCTAAATTTTCACCAAAGCAGTTGATTATCAGCGGTATTTCAATGGGCGCCACAACAGTTTTGTTATCACTTAAACACAATTTGCCGCAAAACGTAAAAGGTGTAATTGCCGACTGCGGTTTTACTTCTCCTGCCGATATAATTGAAAAGGTTGGTAAAGATTCTTTTAAAATTAATGCTCATTTCTTTATTCCGTTTCTTGACTTGGCGTGCAGGGTTTTCGGTAAGTTTTCAATAACTAAAGATTCAACTGTTGATGCAGTTAAAAATACCAATTTGCCTATCTTGTTTATCCACGGTAAAAAAGATAATTTTGTGCCTTGCGAAATGACGGAAAAAGCGTTTGAAAATTGTAAAAATAATTGTAGAATATTTTTATCAAAAGAAGCAGGGCATGGGTTGAGTTTTTTGGTTGATACTGAAATTGTTTTAAGTCAACTTAAAGATTTCTTAAAATTTTGTATTGAAGACGTTTAATTAGTGTTGACATTTTTGGTTTTTAATTATAGAATTATAATATAAAAACAGTTGGAGAAAATTTATGAAATTTTTAAAAGCATTGTCTTTAATTTTAGTTTTTGTCTTTGTATTATCACTTTGCGGTTGTAAAGTGCCTGACAAGACATATGGTGTTACAAGTGAAGGTCAAACTGCAAACGGCGAATCTTTAGCGCAAACAACATCTGTGCCTGAAATCACTTCACTCGATAGCAAAATGTCAAAATATTTTGATATAAGTGTTTTTGATGAAGAAAATTACGCCGATATTTATTTGGGTAAAAAGTTTGAAATAAATGCAGTTTACGCAAATAGTTATTTTTCGGTTCCATCAACTATTGAAGAAATTGCAAAAAGCGGTTGGAAACTTGTAAAAGGCAGTGATTATGATGATAATTCACTGGTTTATGCAAAAGAAACGGTAGAACTTGTTTTTGAAAACGAAAAAGGCGCTAAAATTACCGCTTTGTTTTATAATTCTTCAAATTCTTCGATTCGCCTTATAAACTGCGAAATTGTAAAATTCAGTATTAATAACGGTTATTTTAAAAACAAGAAAAAATACTCTCAATTTAACATATGCGGTATTACTAATACTGCCGTTATTACCGATATTATAAACATTTTAGGTACTCCGTCTCATTTTTATAAAAAGACTGATAACACCTATTATTTTGATTATTTTTTAGAAAAACGTGACCGTCGTAACAAGATTAGAATTCATATCGACCTTGAAGACGATGCAATAACGGCTATTGAATTTTCAAATTATGATTAAAACATTTTGGCTGTCACATTGTGGCGGCCAAAATTTTAAGGAGACTACATAATGAATAAATATTTTTACCCTTGTGATTTTTTGTTACCTAAAGAAAATTTTGAAAAATGGGCGGTTGTTGCTTGTGACCAATACACTTCCGAACCGGAATATTGGCAAAATGTAGAAAATTTTGTTGGTAACGCACCTTCGGCGCTTAATATTATTTTACCCGAAGTTTATTTGCAAAAAGATAATAGCCAACGAATATCAAATATTAATGCAAAAATGCAAGAATATATTGAAAACGACGTTTTTCAAAAGGTAGAAGATACATTTATTTACGTTGAACGTGAAGTTTCGGGCGGAAAAATCAGAAAGGGAATAGTAGGTCTTATAAAACTTGACGATTATTCTTACGAAAAAGGCGCTAAAACTTTGGTAAGAGCCACCGAAGCCACCGTAATTGAAAGAATACCGCCACGTGTTGAAATTCGTAAAGATGCCGCTTTGGAACTTCCACACGTAATGCTTTTGATAGATGATGAAAATATGACGGTTATTGAACCGTTATCGCAAAAGTGCGATGATTTTAAAAAGGTTTATGATTTTGATTTGATGCAACAAAGCGGTCATATTAAGGGTTTCGCAGTTGATAAAAACACTGTTAATACAATTCAAACTGCTTTAGAAAAGTTGGTTGACGGTAAGCAAGATAAATTCTTGTTTGCGGTTGGTGACGGTAACCATTCACTTGCTACCGCAAAAGAATGTAATTCTTTGTATGCTACGGTTGAAATTGTTAATATTCACGACTGTTCTTTAGAGTTTGAGCCAATTTACCGTGTTTTGTTTAACGTTGAGCCCGAAAAATTAATTGCTGATTTTGTTGCCGCTCACGGAGAATATTATGGCGAAGATGCGCAAAAATTCACTTGTTGCTATGGAGATACTGTTAAAGAAATTTCGGTAAAACCTACCGGCAAGTTGGCTGTTGCAACACTTCAAACTTGGCTTGATAAGTACCTTGAACAAAACGCTGATGTAAAAATAGATTATATTCACGGTCAAGACGTTGTTCATTCGCTTTCACGTCAGCCAAACACTTTAGGGTTCATTTTTGACGGTATGCAAAAAAGTGAACTTTTCCCTGCAATTAAGCAAGACGGTTCACTCCCACGTAAAACTTTTTCAATGGGTAACGCATGTGATAAACGTTTCTATATTGAAGCAAGACTTAATAAATAATTTTTTAACCGCAATCTTTATAGGTTGCGGTTTTATGATTTTTTAAAAATTTGTTTATATAAGTTGAAAAATGTATATAAATGTGGTATTATCGATATGTTAATTTTGTTAAGGAGTTCTTTAAATGGATGTTATTGGAACGTTAATTATAACAACCGCTATTGCCGGTGTCTTGGGAACGGGGCTTGGCGGTTTGATTGGTGCATTACTTCAAAAAGATTCTAACCGCACTGTTAGTTTGCTTTTAAGTTTTGCTGCAGGAGTTATGTTAAGTGTTGTTTGTTTTGATTTGGTTGTTGAAGCAATTGAAACAAAAACAGGCATTTTAAACGTAATTCTTTCTATTGCGCTTGGTGTTTCGGTTACATATTTGTTGAATTATATAATCGACCGTAAGACCACACCTGAAATTGCACATATTGATGAAAGCCACCCAAAAACTGCCGATGATTTGGATGAACTAATTCATAGTGACCACTTGGAACATCACGCCACCAATAATGATAATAAACTTTCGCTTTTTGTCGCAGGAATTGTTATGGCTTGTGCTATAGCACTTCACAACGTGCCTGAAGGTATGACAATTGGTGCTTCTTATGCGGTTGAAAATGCTACGTTAGGAAAAGCATCAATCGTTTTAGCAATACTTATTGGTTTGCATAATATACCCGAAGGTATGGCGGTGTCTCTTCCGCTTATAAGCGGTGGTATGAAGAAGATAAAGGCGGTTATAATTACTGCCGCAACCGGAATACCAACAATTATTGGCGCATTGTTTGGCTATTGGCTTGGTGAAATTGGACCGTTGGGTTTAACTTTAAGTCTTGGCTTTGCAAGTGGGGCAATGCTTTACGTTGTTTTTGGTGAAATATTTCCACAGTCTATACTTATGTATAACAGTAAATTACCCGCTTTTTCAGCAATAGTTGGTATGCTTGTAGGTTTACTTATTATTTTCGCTTGACAAATTGTTTGAATTAATGTAAAATAATCTTTGTTCTGCGGGTGTGGCGGAATTGGCAGACGCACTAGCCTTAGGAGCTAGCGCTTACGCGTGCAGGTTCAAGTCCTGTCACCCGCACCAAAAAAAGAGAAGCTTTTTCAAGCTTCTCTTTTTTTATCCAATCCGAAGGATTGGTATGTAATCGCCGATAGGCGCATGTAATCAGTTCGTAAAGCGAACTGTATGTCATCAAGCCGCAAGGATTGTATGTTTTCGTCTTCGGATTGACTCCATCCAACACTTCGTGTTGATTACAATCCGCAACATGTTGTGGTACATCTAGTGATTTTAATTAAAAGCATAAAAGATAAGAAAAAATAGCAATATAAAGTTGAAATAAAAAAATCAGGTTTTAGACCGGTTCCATTTTGAGTGTCGGTCCCAAAATCCAAATTCAACCTATAGGTTGGGTTTGGATTTTTTATTAATATTACGTGTCACGGTAGCCAATTTCAGGATTTTTCCAAATATATTCAAATGCATTGTGAATAAACTTTTTGTGTTTTTCTACCATATTGATGTATTTTTCTATATAAAATATCTCAAAAATCGGTTTAGCACCTTTTTTATAAATAATCAATACTGTTAATATAAAAACTTCTTGCAAAATACAGTGTTATAAGTTATAATTATAATATAATAAAAACAATTATGTAGAGGTGTATTTAATGGCAAAAAACTTCATTATTACAATTGGAAGACAATATGGTAGCGGCGGTCACGAAATTGCACGTGAACTTGCTAAAATTTTAGACGTTAAAATGTATGATAAAGAACTTATTGAACTTGGTGCAATAAAAAGCGGTATTAGTGAAGATGTTTTGCACATGTATGATGAACACCCCACAAACAGTTTACTTTATTCAATGTCTTTAGGTGTGAATCCTTTCAATTCATCGATTTCGGGTATGTCTTACGTTCCACTTGGCGACCGTGTTTTCAGCGCACAGGCAGACGTTATTCGTGAAATTGCTGAAAAAGATGAATCTTGCATATTTGTTGGCCGTTGCGCTAACAGTATTTTGAAAGATAAAGAAAACGTAATTAACATTTTTATCCATGCTGATATTGAGCAACGTATTGACCGTATTTGTGAGTATGAAAAAATTTCACGTGGTGCCGCTGAAAGTATTATCCGCAAAGCAGATAAAAGAAGAGCGGGTTACTGCAGTCACTTCACCGGTTTTAAATGGGGTGACGTTGCCGGTTATGACATTTGCATAAATAGTGGTATTGGATATGAAAATGTTGTGCAACTTATTAAAACGCTTGTGGAAAATTTAAATAAATAGTTTTATTTATCGTAACAAATAACACCGCTTTCCGTAAAATGTATTGTGCGAAAGGCGGTGTTTTGTATAAGAAAAAAATATTATAAATCTAAACAAATTTTGTTTTCTTGGCTTATTGTTTTACTTGTTTTTTGTGTGGGTTTAGGGTATATTTATATAAGGATTCAACCTGTAATATTGCGGTATGCTCATAGCCAAGCCGAAACAATAATGCTAAACTCGGCAAATGAAGCCGTTGTTAAAATTTTAAAAAACAATGATTTTTCATATGGAGATATTGCGGTTTTAACTCGTGACAGCGGCGGTAACGTTAAGTCGCTCGAAATCGATACATATAAAATTAATTATCTTAAAAGCAATATTTCTAATGAAATTTCAAACATTATTTCTAAAAAAGAACGTTATACTGTTGGAATACCTATTGGTACCTTTTTTGACAATAGTTTTACTGCAGGTTTCGGACCCGACGTAAAATTTAAAATGCAAATGACGTCAACCGCATTTGTTGATTTTGAGCACGAATTTCGAGATGCAGGTATTAATCAGGTTTTACACAGGGTTGTTGTTAAGATTACAATTAACGGCAGTTTACTTATTGCCGGTTATAAAAGAAATATTTCGGTTAATACTTCGGCAATAGCGGCGCAAACTGTTATTGTTGGCGCAGTACCTGAAGGGTTTACAAATGTTATTGAAAACGAAAACGACAATACTGCAGGATTAATTAACGACTATGGTGTGATAGGAGAATAAAATGGACATCATAAAAGCAGAAGAAAGAATAAAATATTTGAGTGAAACCTTAAAATATCATAATAGAAAATATTATATTGAAGATTCACCTGAAATTGAAGATTTTGAATATGATGCAATGCTTCGTGAACTTGAAGATTTGGAAAACGAATTTCCACAGTTTAAAACAGCTGATTCTCCAACTCAACTTGTTGGCGGTGCGGTTTCTAAACTCTTTAGCGAAGTAAGACACCAAGTTAAAATGGAAAGTTTGCAAGATGTTTTCAATTTTCAAGAACTCCGTGCTTTTGGTGAGAAAATTGATACCCAAGAAACCGCTTTTTCAGTTGAACCAAAAATTGACGGTCTTTCGGTTTCGCTTGAATACCGTGACGGTTTATTTTATCGTGGATCAACACGTGGTGACGGTGAAATAGGGGAAGACGTTACAGTAAATTTATTGCAAATAAATTCTATTCCAAAAGCAATTAAGTTTATGGGTGAACTTGAAGTCCGCGGCGAAGTTTATATGCCAAAACAAAGTTTTTTAAAACTTGTTGAACGTCAGGAACTTTTGGGTGAACAACCCGCTAAAAATCCAAGAAATGCGGCGGCTGGTTCACTTCGTCAAAAGAACCCAAAAATAACTGCCGAGCGTGAACTTGATATATTTGTTTTTAATATTCAAAGAATAACCGATAAAACTTTTACTTCTCATATTGAAACACTTAATTTTATTAAAAGTTTGGGCTTTAAAGTTTTGCCAACCTATAAAAAATGTGAAAATATTGAAGATGCAATTTTAGAGATTGAGCGAATTGGTAATTCACGTGGCAACTTGTCATACGATATCGACGGTGCTGTTGTAAAAGCAGATAATTTGGCTTATAGAGAACAAATGGGAAGCACTTCAAAGTTTCCAAAATGGGCTGTTGCATTTAAATATCCGCCCGAAGAAAAGGAAACTGTGCTTAAAGAAATTGAAATTGGCGTTGGCAGAACGGGTGCATTAACTCCTACCGCTATTTTTGAACCAATTCAACTTGCGGGTACCACCGTCAGCCGAGCAACCCTTCACAACCAAGATTTTATATCGTCAAAAGGAATTGCTATTGGTGATACTATTGTTGTTAGAAAAGCAGGGGATATTATACCCGAAGTTTTAACTGTTAAATACCATAATGAAAACTCACCCATTTACACAATGCCAACAAATTGCCCTTCTTGTAATTCGCCTGTTTACCGTGAAGAAGGTGAGGCGGTTATCCGTTGCACCAATGCTGATTGTCCCGCACAACTTTTAAGGCATTTAATTCATTTCACTTCACGTGATGCTATGGACATTGAAGGTTTGGGTCCTGCCGTTCTTGAGCAACTTTTAGATGCAAATTTAATTCATAATATTGTTGATTTATATACTTTAGATTATGAAAAAGTGGCTATGCTTGAACGCACGGGCGAAAAAACAATAGAAAATTTAAAAAATGCTATTGAAAACTCAAAATCAAACGATTTATCCAAGTTTTTGTTTGCGCTTGGTATTCGTCATATTGGGGCTAAAGCGGGTAAACTTTTGGCAGAACATTTTGGCGATATAGATGCTATTTTAAATGCCGAAAAAGAACAGTTTGAAAGTATTGAGGGCTTCGGAAGTATTTTGGCACAGTCGGCTTATGAATTTTTCTCTTTGGAAAGTACCAAAGTTATGATTGATAAATTCAAACAATTAGGTCTTAACTTAAAATCATTAAAAGAAGTTAAGGATAATCGTTTTGTAGGCCTTACTTTTGTTCTTACGGGCACTTTGCCAACCTTGTCACGTAAGGAGGCAAGTGAAATTATTGAAAGTTTTGGCGGTAAAACATCTTCTTCGGTCTCAAAAAAGACCAATTATGTATTAGCAGGTGAAGAAGCGGGCAGCAAACTTGATAAAGCGAACGCTTTGGGCGTTGCCGTAATTACCGAAGAACAGTTTAATGAAATGATAAAATAATAACCAAACGGGGAGGCAAATGCCTCCCTAAAATTTTGTTAATTTAAAATTATATAAATATTATATTTACTTTTAGTTTTAAAATTGTTATAATAAATTTGTATGACTTTGTTTTAGAGGTGAATTATGGAATATAATATTAATCCTTCGGTTTTTACGAATGTTTTTGTATTTCCGTCGGCTATTGCCGATAAATATTTAAAACTTTGCAAAGGTGAACATTTAAAGGTTATTATTTACATATTGCGTTCATCTTCAAATAAACCTTCTATGCAAGAAATCAGCGATGCGCTTGATATATCTTTATACGATGTTGAAGAAGCGATTTTATTTTGGGCAGATGCTGGTATTCTTGTGACCGATAATATTTCCAAAACCGAAAAAACAAAAGTTTTGAAAAAGTCTTTAAAACCCGACCGTGATGACGTTGCAAAACGTGGACTTGAAGACCCTAAAATTAAATACCTTTTGGCTGAAACGCAACTAAAATTCGGCAGATGTCTTAAAACTAACGAAACACAAACTTTGGTTTGGCTTTATGACGATTTAGGTCTTGATGTTTCGCTGATTTTGTTTATTGTTGAATATGCAATTCAAAATAATAAGAAAAATATGCGGTTTATTGAATCAATTGCTACTGACTGGGCTGATAAAGAAATTGAAACAATTGAACAAGCCGAAGAACAGGTACGGCTTTTGGCTTTGTATGATAAATCTTGGGCTGTGGTTTGCAAGGCGTTTGGTATTGAACGCAGAAAGCCAAGCAAAAAAGAAGAAACCCTTTCGCTTTTGTGGGTGAACGACTGGAAAATCTCACCCGAAATGCTAAAAGAAGCATATGATATTTGTGTTGATTCTAAATCCAAATACTCATTTGCATATATTGCAAAAATCATTGAAAATTGGCACAATAACGGATATAAAAAAGTTGAAGATATAAAACCAAAAGCAAATGATAAAATGCAAGGTGCATACGATATTGATTTGTTTGAAAAAATGTTAAATTCAAAGGATTAAAAAATGATTACTAAAGAACTTACATACAAAAAAGCATTTGAAATTAAAAATAATTCACTAAAAGAAAAACAACGTCATAGACAAAAATTACTTGATAGCGCTTATGCTACCAACGTTCGTCTTTTATCTATCGATAATGAGTTGGCTTCATTGGGGGCTTCTCTTGCTCTCACAGCGCTTTCGGGTGACATTGAAAAAGTAGAAAAAATTAAATCACAGTCGCAACTTTTATCTGCCGAAAAGAGTGATATTCTTAAAAAATGCGGTGTAGAAGATATTGTTTACGACTGCTCGATTTGTTGTGACAGCGGTTATGTTAACGGTAAAGTTTGTACTTGTGTTAAAAACATTGCAAATAAAATTGCAATGAGTGAACTTTCTTCACTAATGCCTTTAGAACAATGCCGTTTTGATAACTTTGACCTTAAATATTATAAAGACGACGCTAAAAAACGTATGACTTCTATATTGAAACTTTGTAAAGAATACGTTTTAGATTTTAACCCTAATACTTCTTCTAATTTGCTGTTTTTGGGCGAGCCCGGTCTTGGCAAAACCCATTTAACCCTTGCAATTGTATCTGCGGTTATTGAAAAAGGTTATATGCCTGTTTACGGCCCTGCCGAAAACTTGTTTAATACAATTCAAAAAGAAAAATTCGAAGGCGAAAACAAGGGCGCTTTTGAAAATATGCAAAACTGTGATTTGCTGGTTATTGATGACCTTGGTACCGAGATGGTGACTTCGTTTACTAAGTCAGCGCTTTATAATCTTATCAATACAAGAATGTTAACAAAAAAGCCAACAATAATTAACACAAATCTTTCTTTAAAAGAAATTGAGAGTATTTATTCACCACGTATTGCTTCTCGACTTATTGGCAATTTCAATGCTAATAAGTTTTTGGGAAATGATATCAGACAACAAAAAATTTTAGGAAAATAGAGTGATATTTTGAGTATTAAAAGATATGATGCCGGAAGTTACGACGTAGCGGTTATCGGCGGAGGACATGCGGGTATAGAAGCGGCATTGGCTTCGGCTCGGCTTGGATGTAATACAATTATGTTTTCAATTACGGTTGACTGGATAGGTAATATGCCATGCAACCCTTCAATTGGCGGCACTGCTAAAGGTCACCTTGTTCGTGAACTTGATGCGTTAGGCGGTGAAATGGGAAAAGCGGCTGACAAAAACACTTTGCAAAGCCGTATGCTAAACCTTGGTAAAGGCCCTGCTGTACATTCGCTTCGCACACAAATTGACCGCAGGGCATATAGCGAATATATGAAGCATAAGGTTGAAAAACAACCTTTGCTCGATGTGAAACAATGTGAAATAGTTAAAATTGAAAAGTTTGATGACGGTTGGCTTTGCCTTTCTAATTTGGGTGCTGCATTTAAGTGCCAAAAGGTTGTAATTGCAACAGGTACATTTTTGGGCGGCAGAATATATGTGGGCGAAGTAAACTATGAAAGTGGCCCTGACGGTTGTTTTCCTGCGCGAGAACTTTCTAATTCTTTAAAAGAATTGGGCGTTCCGCTTCGTCGTTTTAAAACGGGCACACCTGCGCGCGTGCTTCGTGATAGTATCGATTTTTCAGAGTTAGAAGTACAAGAAGGCGATAGCGAGATTATACCCTTTAGTTATTCCACAAAGACACCGCTTGAAAACAAGGTAGTTTGTCATATTGGTTATACAAATGACGATACTAAAAAAGTTATTTTGGAAAACATCGACCGTTCGCCTTTATATGCAGGTGAGATTGAGGGTGTTGGTCCGCGGTATTGCCCAAGTCTCGAAGATAAAATTGTACGCTTTGCTGATAAAAAGCGACATCAGTTTTTTATCGAGCCATGTGGTGAAAATACCGAAGAAATGTATTTACAAGGTATGTCTTCTTCGCTTCCTGAGGAAGTACAAATTGCTTTTTACAAGACAATTCCGTGCCTTAAAAATTTAAAAATTATCCGCAATGCTTATGCTATTGAATATGATTGCATAGACCCGTCCGCATTACAGACACCACTCGAAAT
>SVOX01000036.1 GCA_015066165.1 Oscillospiraceae bacterium
CAAACCAATTATTCGTTTTTTTGAAGATATACCCTACGGTTACGGAACCCCTTGGAACGGAAAAGAACGGCTTGGCAAAAACAAAAAGGTTCAGGTAAAACACATTTGCTTTATTGAACGAAGTGACAAAAATATTTGCGAAAAAATCACTTCCCAAGATGCGTTAAAACGTATTTTTAGTCAAATTTTTGTACCAAGCGAACCCACCGCCGCACTTAAAACCCTTGACCTTTTAAACCAACTTTTAAACAAATGCACCGTTTGGAACATTAAATGTAACACTGATATTAAGGCAGCAAAAGTTGCCTATAACACCATTTTTAAGGAGAAATAAAATGAAACTTAAATACAACTTTGTTATAAACGAAGTGGCAGGGCAAAAAATCGCATTGCCTATAGACTGCGGTTACGGTGAGCAAAGCGTGATTAAAACTAACGAGACCGGCGCCTTCATTCTTGAAATTTTGAAAAATGACATTACAAAACAAGAAATCCTTGAAAAAATTAACCAAGAATTTTCGGTAGAATCGCAGGAGACGTTAGAAAATTGGCTGGACAATTTTTTAGAAAAATTAAAAAATGCGGAAGTGCTCTCTGATGATTAACAATTTTCAAATTGCAAAAGAACTATTAGAGCAAAACGGTGAAATCACAGGTGCCACCCAAGGCGACAGTATGAAACCGCTTTTCCGTTCGGGACTTGACAAAGCCGTAATTGTAACGCCCCCTGAAACATTACACGTTGGGGACGTATTGCTTTATAAAAACAAAACCGATAACCAAGTAAACCTTCACCGCATTGTTAAAATCACAAAACAAGGTCCCGTTTTACGTGGCGATAATTTATACGTTAAAGAAACAAATATTCCAAGCGAAGATATTATAGGAATTTTAAAGGGATTTTACCGCGGCAATAAATATTACGACTGCAAACTTAATACAGGATACAAAATATATGTATTTTACATACTCGCAAGTTATCCGTTAAGACGATTGCTTAAAAAATTTAAATCCGCATTTTTAAAACTAAAAAACCTGCTTGAAAAATAATTCAAGCAGGTTTTATTTTATTCTTTTTCTTCAGTTTTTGGTTCTAACTCTAAAATAAAGTTTTTCATTTCTTGCTTTGCTACGTCGGTATCATAAACGTAATACCAACCGCCACGAATGATTTGTCCTCTTGCTTTGATGTTTTTATTGGGTATGCTCAAATCTTCAATTACAGGGTCAGATGCCATAGCCCAAAGTCCCATTGACATTATGTCGTTGTTTGAGAGTGAGGTTTGACATTCCGAAAGAACCATTTCAACAACTTTTGGAAGTTTGGTAACGTTCATTTTTTTGACTTGTTTAAACATTGCCTCTAAAACATTTTTTTGTCTGTTGCCACGTTCAATGTCGCCGTCTATTTTACGAATACGGGCATAACAAAGCGCTTGTACACCGTCAAGGCGTTGTTTGCCGGATTTAGTAATTTTTTTACATTTAAGCCCTGTCTTTTTAAGTCTTGGAATAATGTAACTGTTAATATGATTTACTTCTTTTTTGGTAAGGTCAAGTTCCACACCGCCGATATAATCTATCATACGGGAAAATTCAAAGAAGTTAACCGTAACGTAATCAGTTATTTCTAAACCGAAATTTTTATTAAGAGTTTTAACCGCAAGAGTTGATTTGCCAAAAGCGTAAGCATGGGTTAATTTGTCTTGACCGTGACCGTCAATCTTAACGTAACTGTCACGTGCTATAGAAATAAGTTTGATTTTATCTTTCTTTTTATCAATACTTAAAACTAAAACCGCATCAGACCTGCCAGAAGTGTTGTCGCTTCTGGTATCAATACCCAAAAGTGCAATATTTTTAACTCCGGCATATTCATTAGTGGAAATATTAAGTTCACCGGGTTCCTTAACCTCCAACGGCGCTTTTTCCACCTTGTTAAGTAACGACAATGCGTAAACCCAAAAAGCGCCAATGGCTATAAATGCAACCACTAAAATAATTATAGCCGCTTTTAAAAGTTTACTTTTTTTCTTTTTACGTCTTTTGCCACGCTTACCGCCACGACTGCTTGAAGAAACATCTTCATAATAACTATATATATCTACTGTATCTTGATTATTTTCGTTTTTATCAAATTCGTTTGTATAACGCATAAATTTCTCCTATTTTTTAATTCACAAACATTATACGACATTTTTCACCTTTTGTCTATACTATTGTTCCTCTTTTTATTGAAGAATCGCCAAACTTTTTTCTAACTTCATAAATTGAATCTTCAATTTTTTCGTTATGATTTTCATTTTCTGCCTCGCCGAAAATATCTTGCTGAAAAGCGGTGGTTTGTTGTTCTTTCAAATTAATGGCACGAAGACCTACCGACCTTAACGGTTCAGCAAAATTATAATTTTCACAAAAAAGTTCAAACCCACGTTTTGCAATTGTAATAGCCGAGTTTGTTGAAGTTTTATAAGTCTTGCTAAACTCTCTTACAACCAAAGCCGAAGTTCTGATATGTACCTGTACACCGCCGGCATACAATTCATTTTGGCGTAAAGTATCGCTTATCTTTTGGGCAAATTCTAAAAACACTTTCCAAACTTCGCTATTATTTGTAAAATCTTTACTGCAAGTAATTGTTTTGCCAATACTTTTAGGTTTGCTTTCTTGGGTTAGCGGTACCACAGGTGATACGTCTTGCCCTAAAGCGTAACGCTTTATTTCCACACCGTTTTTTCCCAGTAGCCGATTTAACGTTTTATCGTCACAAAGGGTGATATCGCCTATTGTTTTAACGCCAATAGAATTAAGTTTTGAAGCGGTGTTTTTGCCAACAAACAACAAATCACTAATTGGAAGATGCCACAGTTTTTGCTTAAAGTTTTGCTTTGTTATAACGGTTACTGCGTCGGGCTTTTTAAGGTCGGAACCCAGTTTTGCAAAAACTTTATTAAAACTCACCCCCACCGATATTGTAAGTCCTAATTCACGCTTGATATCATTTCTTATTTTGTTGGCGATTTCTTCGCCGTTTCCAAAAAGCAAGGTGCTTCCCGTGACGTCTAACCAACACTCGTCAATACCAAACGGTTCTACCAAATCGGTATATCTTAAATAAATTTTTTGTGCTTTTTGAGAATACTCTTCATAACTTTCATAAATGGCGGGAAGCGTCACAAGGTCGGCGCATTTACGCTTGGCTTCAAAAATCGGTTCGGCTGTTTTTACGCCAAATTTTTTGGCAATTTCATTTTTTGCCAAAACAATACCGTGACGGTTTTCCTTATCACCGCAAACCGCAACAGGCATATCAACTAAAGTGGGGTTAAAAAGTAATGATACCGAAGCAAAAAAATTGTTAAGGTCACAGTGAAGTATTATTTTTTCACTCATTTTCACCCCTCCTTTTGAAGCGTATTTCAAAAATATTTTATCATTTTTACCCTTAATTGTAAATACACAATTTTTGCCGTATGCGACAAGCAGTGTTTTTCATATAATTTCTCGTAAGCATAATTTAAGGAGAATTTATATGTTTAATCTTTTATTGCAAATACTTTCAAATATTTACTACTTTGCACTTCACGTAACGGGTGCGGGTTCCTTTCCTTCACCACTTTCTGCAAAAAAAGAAGCCGAATTGTTGGAAAAATGCCAAGCAGGTGACCTAGAGGCGAGAAACAAACTAATAGAGCACAATTTACGCCTTGTAGCGCATATTGTAAAAAAATATTATGCCACTTCATCCAACCAAGACGACCTTATTTCTATTGGAACAATAGGTCTTATTAAAGCCGTTTCCACCTTTAAGACTGATAAAAACATTCGCCTTGCAACCTATGCCTCACGTTGTATTGAAAACGAAATTTTAATGTATTTCAGAAACCAAAAAAAGTGTGCAGGAGACGTTTATATAAGTGACCCCATCGATACCGACAAAGAAGGTAACGCTTTAACTCTTATTGACGTTATTGCCGATAAAAGCGATATTGTTGAAGATTTGGATACAAAGTTCAAACTGCAAAAACTGAAGAAAATTTTAACAAAAACGCTCGATAAACGGGAACTTGAAATAATAGAACTGCGTTACGGGCTTGGCGGTAAATGTGAACTTACCCAACGTGAAATAGCCAAAAAACTTGGAATTTCAAGAAGTTACGTTTCCCGCATTGAAAAATCTGCATTAGAAAAATTAAAAAGACGGCTTGTGTAAGCCGTCTTTTTTATTCTTCGCAAGAATACGCTACATTCTCTATTTCGCAAATTTTATTAATATCAAATTTTATTCGCTCAGGTACTGTAATCATTATGCCTATATTACCGCCAAGTTTACTTTTAGGCGGTACAATAAAGTAGGTTACCTTAACTTCAAAAAGATTTAAAATTTTTTCAACGGTTTCGTTTGTCTTGTGCATATCATCTATTTCAACGTAGATAACTTCTGTTGACTTGCGGCGTTTTTCAAATTTTGTAAACACAATTATTGAAACCAAGAATAAAGCCGCACCAATAATAGCACCCGAATAAAAACCGTATCCCAAAGCAATACCAATAATGCTTGTAGTCCAAACACCTGCAGCGGTTGTAAGACCGGTTATTATATCGTTATTCTTTATAATAATCATACCGGCTCCCAAAAAACCTATACCAGAGATAACTTGCGCCGATATTCGCATAACATCTCCGCCAACACCCAACACTTCGCTTATATAAATACTCATAAGCGACGTCATACAAGCACCCAATGCCACCAAAGCGTGAGTTCTCATACCCGCGGCACGGCCGTGCTTTGCTCGTTCGCTACCGATAAGCACACCTATTATAATTGATAAACTCAACCTTATTATCACCTTAAATAAAAAAATATGAGCCGAAAAAAATTCATTTAAAAACGCCATTTATATTCTCCTTTTAATATTCCATATACATATATATAAATGATTACTATATTATATACCCTTTTTTTGTTTTGTCAAGTAAAATAATTACACACGCTCGTAAATTTCAACAGCACAAACGTCATCATAAGGCGGTATTTTCACTGCTATAAACTCGCTTTTGGAAGTGGGAATATTTTTACCAACAAAATCACCGCGTATTGGAAGTTCACGGTGACCCCTGTCAACCAAAACCGCAAACTGAATAGAAGCCGCTCTGCCAAAACGCATAATTGCTTCCATAGCGGCACGGGCGGTTCTGCCCGTGTAGAGAACATCGTCAACCAAAATTATATTTTTACCCGTAACCGAAAACGGTATATCGCAAGGGTGTATAACAGGGTCTAACTCACCGTCTTCAACGTCGTCACGGTAAAAGGTTATATCCAAAACCGCCGTTGGCACCTTTTTGCCCTCTATGTTATATATGTTATCAGCAATGATTTGAGCCAAAGGCACACCACGTCTTTTGACGCCTATAATACATATATTATCACTACCGCTGTTGCGCTCAATAATTTCGTGCGATATTCGTTTTAATGCGCGTCCCACCGCCGAAGTATCCATTACAGTTGCTTTAAACTTATCCATACGCTCTCCAAAGTCATATTTTTTTAAAAATCACATATTATATATATGTATAATATATCATACCCGCCATTTTTTGTAAAGTTTTTTAGCCACAACATTTTGCGCTCTAACCAAATTTTGCCAAAAGCAACCCCCATAAATAGTGCTTTTTAAGCCGTTAAAGCCCGTTTATCAACATTATAATATCCAATTTTGTATGATTGCACAAGATTTTTGACAAAAAATGTCAATAGCGCCGCCAAAAAGTGTTACAACTTTGTAACCTTTTTTAACTTTCTTGTCTTTTTTGTGCAAAACCACCAAAATTGAACCGTTTTTTTACTTTGACATTTACAAAAACATAGGGTATAATACCTCTTGCTTTGAAAATCAAGCCAAAATTATACTATTTTTTTGGCCCATATTAAAGGAGTTATTGGATGAAAGAAAAAATAAAGAGTAAGTTGTCGGCTTTAATTAAAAGCAGACAAGTGCGATTAAGTATCGCGGCTTTTTTAACCGCTCTATCCGTCGCAAGTGCTACTTTACTAAACTACTCAATCCACACAGTTAAAATTTTTGACGGACACGAAACCTACACCGTACGCTCACATAATAATAATGTAGCAATGGTTATGGACAGTATCGCACTCAAATCAAATTCTTACGACATTTTAGAAACAAAAACCACTGACAGTGTTACAACTGTTAAAATTTCATACAGTTTCCCCGTACACATTACTCAAGGTGATAACACAACCACCATTGATTTTGAAGGCGGAACTGTTAAAGATGCGTTAGCGCAGGTTGGCATCACCCCTGACGAGTTTGACTTTGTTGAACCCGCACTTGACACACAAATCTCAAGTGAAACTTATATCGATTATACCGATATAAATTATATCAAAACAACCAAAAACGAAAAAGTGCCTCACGACACTCAAAAAACATATTCGGACAAACTGCGCAGAGGTGCAAAAAAAATCACCGTCAAGGGTAAAGACGGCGTAAATCAAGTTATTTCTACCCAAAAAGTTGTAAACGGCAAAGCGGTTGAAACCACAACACAAACTATTGTTATTTCAAAGCCGGTTTCCCAAAAGGTAACACTTGGCACAAAGGTAGCCAAACAAACTTCAAAGGGCAAACACGTTTCAACCCTTACACCAAAAATTAAAATTGAACTTGACGAAAACGGTGTACCGCTTAAGTATAAGTCAAAAATGAAGGTTAGAGCCACTGCATATACCCACACAGGTAACCGTTGCGCTACAGGTGTCAAACCGAAACCCGGTTATATTGCAGTAAACCCTAAAGTTATTCCTTACGGAACAAAAATGTTTATAAAAACAACCGACGGTAAGTATATCTACGGTTACGCTGTAGCAGCCGATACCGGCGGATTTGTGAAAAGACACCCCACCGGCGTTGACCTTTTCTTTAATACCAAAAGCGAATGTCGCAACTTTGGTGTAAGAACCGCTGAAATTTATATTTTAGAATAATTTAAAGACCTTGAGTTATTACTCAAGGTCTTTCTTTTGTGCTCTGCCGTAAACTTTTGTGTTTTCGGCAATAATTTTTGCCAACCAGTCGTTTATACAACCGCCGTCTATTCGCCAAGTCCAATTATCTCCCACAGTAGAGGGGATGTTGATTCTTCCTTCACTGTCAAGCCCGATTAAATCTTGCATCATCAATATACAAGTATCGGCAACCGAACGAAGTGCGGTTTTCATCATAGCCCAATTAAAACCGTTGTCACGTTTAGCGCCTAAATATTCTTCAGCAAATGCAACCTCTTCTTCGGGGCTGTTTTTTGCCCAACCAATAATAGTATCGTTATCGTGAGTTCCGGTATAAACCACACTGTTATTGATAAAATTATGTGGCAAATATTCGCTTTCTTTTTCAACGTCAAATGCAAACTGCAAAACTTTCATACCCGGATAACCCGATTTTTTAAGCATTTTAAGCACCGCAGGGGTTAAAAATCCCAAATCTTCGGCAATAATTGGCAAATCTTTGCCAAGTTCGGTTTCAAGTGCTTTAAATAGCGCAATATCAGGCCCTTTAACCCATTTTCCGTTAATAGCCGTCTTGTCGCCGTACGGCACCGAATAATACGATTCAAAGCCACGAAAATGGTCAATACGAACACAATCATAAAGCGACAGCACGTATTTCATACGCCTTTTCCACCAATTAAAACCGTCTGCCTTCATAAATTTCCAGTCGTAAAGCGGATTACCCCAAAGTTGACCGTCGTCACAAAAAGCATCGGGCGGACAACCCGCAACGGCTTTTGGCTTTAAGTTTTTATCGAGCCAGAACTGCTGTGTATCAGACCAAACGTCTGCCGAATCATAAGCCACGTATATTGGAATATCTCCAATAATTTTAATGCCTTTTTTATTGGCATATTTTTTAAGTGCTTGCCACTGTTTAGAAAACAAATACTGCACAAAACAGTAAAACGCTATATCTTTTTTATATACTTTTTTGGCTTTTTCAATCGCCTCGGTTTCACGAAAACGAAGCGGTTCATCCCATTCTTCCCACGAAACGTCAGCATTTGCATTCTTTATTGCCATAAAAAGCGCATAATCGTAAAGCCAAAAATCATTTTGTTTACAAAAATCTTTATATTCTTTGTCTTCTTTAAAACGAGCAAACGCCAATTTAAGCATTTTTTTGCGGTTTTGATACAATTTACCGTAATCTATCTTTTGAGGATTATTACCAAAGTCAAAACTTTCAAACTCCGGCCTATATAAAAGCCCTTCTTCAACCAACATTTCAGGGTCGATAAAATAAGGATTTCCCGCATAAGACGAAAATGACTGATATGGCGAGTCTCCGTAATTAGTGGGGTTAAGGGGTAAAATTTGCCACCAAGTTTGTTCTGATTTTTCCAAAAAATCAACAAATCTATATGCCTCTTTACCTAATGTGCCAATACCGCCTTTAGATGCTAGCGAAAAAATTGGCATTAAAATTCCGCTTGTTCTCAAATAGGTCACCTTTTTCTTAAAATACTAAAAATAATTTACCGCAAACAAACGGATTTATTCTTTTTCTTCCAATTTAGATTTATTTACAAGACCGCCAATATAAGAAACTGCAATTCTTATATTTTTACGGTTGATATAAAAGAGTGATAAATATGAAATCAAAACTGCCAAAGTCACCGCTTCGGTTTTAAATATTTCTCGCAAAATAAAGGTCAAAACACCGCAAAGCAAACCAAACACAATCTTTTTATAAAGCGGAGTGGTTTTAAAACTATAGTCAATAGCCATTAAAAATGCCGCAAAGAAAAGTCCGCCACCTAAAAGTGACAACGGCAAACTTCTGCCAAAAATTAAGCAAAGTACCGCTGTACTTGCCACAAAACAGGTTGGCACAACGGGGTTTATCATTTTGCGAATCATTAAATAAATAACACCTAAAAGCAACAGCAAAACCGAAGTTTCGCCAATGTTACCGGCATGTATTCCAAAAAACAAATATTTTGCAGGGGGAATAAACGAATACGTTCCAAAAATATAATTTATAGGTAAATTTTTGGTAGCAATATTCATAAATGGCAACGAATAGGTGTTAAACGCACCGTAAAAAACAAGCGAAAACACCGCTCTTGAAATGAGCACCGGAAACGCCAAATATAGTTCTTTACCGCAAAATACAAACTTACACAAAGCGGCGTAAGCCAAGCAAGCCGCAACAACCAACAAAATATTAAGTTTGCTGTTAAGGGACAAACCTAAAATCATACCGCCCAAAGCCAATATAAAGTTGACTTTCTTTTCTTTTTTAAATATTAAATTCCACAAAAAGTCAAACAAACAAGGAATCAATACCGAAATCAATAAAACCAAAACCGCCCGAAGCCCAAACAATAAACAGCCAAATATTGCCGCAGGGGCTAAACTTACAAAAATATCAACCATATCTAATTTTGAAAGTTTTGTTCTTGTGGCTTTATCTTCTTTAACAAAAAAATCTTTTAAAACCACCAAAGCAGTCTTAAAAAACGAAGAAATTTTATTTTTAATATCCATTTGACTTCTCCTTAAAAAATATATTCTAATTTTACTATATTTTCACAGCATTTTCAAGTTAATCTATTGTTATTTAAAAATATTTATGTTATACTTTGCTTAATGATATCTTTTTAATAAAATAAAAACATTTTATTGCAAAAGCGAATGTTATATAATTAAAACAAAACGAGGTGTTTAATATGAAAATATCAACCGAAATACATTCCGCCGCAACACTTGTAGGCGAACATAAAGCAGTTGAACTGGTTGCCAAAGCAGGTTTTGACGCTTGGGACTTTTCTATGTTTGATATGGCTAAATATAACTATCAGGAAAAATGCCTAATGCCAAACGACCACCCGTTAGCAAGTGCCAATTATCTAACGTTTGCAAGAGAACTCAAAAAAATCGGTCAAGATAACGGAATTCACTGCAACCAATCTCACGCTCCGTTTCCGTCATATTCACCCGACGTGCGCTCATACTTGAAACGTGCTATTGAGTGTACTGCAGAAGCGGGCGGTAAAATTTGTGTTATCCACCCTCAAAACAGCGGCAGTTTGCAAGAAAACGCCGAAATGTATTTGGAACTTTTGCCGTTTGCAAAAGAATGCGGTATAAAAATTGCAACCGAAAATATGTATAACTGGAACCCTGAACTTGACCACTGTTGCGATGCTGCTTGTTCCACTCCGCAAAGTTTTAACGCTATGCTTGATGCAATAAATGATGAAGATTTTGTGGCTTGTCTTGATTTAGGCCATGCCGAACTATTGGGCAGCGGAACTTCCGCTCCCGAAATGATAAGAGCGTTAGCCAGCCGTCTTAAAGCGCTACATATTCACGACGTTGACAAAAGATATGACACCCACCAAATGCCTTTTACAATGCTTGTAGATTTTGAGGCAGTGGCAAAAGCGCTAAAAGATATTGGCTATGACGGATATTTAACTTTAGAAGCCCCAACCTATTTATCGTCGTACCGTGAAAAAACCGTGCCTGACGGTCTTAAAAAACTTGCCGAATCAGTAAGACGTATTGATAAAATGATTGAAAAGTTATAACTGATCAGAAAAACAAAAATTGTTTGCACAGTTCGTGAAAATTTGAACTTACCTATTGCAATTTTGCTCGACACAAAAGGCCCTGAATAACGTATTAAAACCTTTAAAAACGGAAAATCAGGTAATACCGACCTAATTAAAGTAGAAACACTTTAACATAAAAAACACCTTGCGAATATCGCAAGGTGTTTTGTTTTACTGATTATTTTCGATATATTCTACCAAATCACCAATGGTTTTAATGTTTTCAATCTCTTCGTCAGGGATTTCAACATTAAACTCATCTTCAAGTGACATCAAAATTTCAACAACGTCAAGACTGTCTGCATTTAAGTCTTTTGCAATATCGGTTTCCATTGTTAATGTTTCAGCATCAACGTCAAGTTGGTCAGCCAAGATTGTTTTAATTTTATCAAATATCATAAATATCCTCCTAAAATAAACTGTCGAAAAATGACAGGTTCTATATAAAATAATATGTTTATTTTACCCATTTGTCAATACTTTTTTTATATTATATAAAAAAGGTTGCAAAATTATGTTATTTATTTTATAATAAGTAAAGTATATTTAAAACTCGATAAAAGCACTTATGAAAGGCAGGTTTGTGTGTTTTTACACACTGTTACTATGGCTAAAGACAAACTAGTAAAATCTATTACTTCAATGGAAGAAGACTTTGCAAAATGGTACACCGACGTTTGCGTCAAAGCCGAACTTATTGACTATTCTTCGGTTAAAGGTTGTATGATTATTCGCCCTTACGGTTATGCCATTTGGGAAAACATTCAAAACAGTATGGACGCCCTTTTCAAAGAAAAAGGTCACGAAAATGTTTATATGCCAATGTTTATTCCCGAGTCACTTTTACAAAAAGAAAAAGATCACGTTGAGGGCTTTGCTCCCGAAGTTGCTTGGGTAACCCACGGCGGTGAAGAACCCTTGGAAGAACGTCTTTGTGTAAGACCTACTTCTGAAACTCTTTTCTGTGACCATTTTAAAAATATTGTTCATTCTTACCGTGATTTACCAAAACTTTACAACCAATGGTGTAGCGTTGTTCGTTG
>SVOX01000037.1 GCA_015066165.1 Oscillospiraceae bacterium
TATTTTTATTGGTCAATTTGGTTTTCCCGAAAGTAACGATTTAGCCACTGGTGAACTAAACGGTAAACTTTCAAACATAGCGCTCACCGGTGATGAAACAATTTCGTTTGACGCTGTTAAAAAGCGTCTTGAAACCGCAAAGTTTGAACTTTCTTCCAAAAGCGGTAAAAGCGGTGTTTACGATAAAAACATAAAACTTTTAAAAGAACTTGAAACCCAACTTGAACAATCGCTTTCAACCGAGCAAACCATAGCCACAGCAAAGCAAAAGGCAAAACTTATGGCAGAAGAAATTACCGCTTTGCAAGAAAAACTTGGCAGTATTAAAACAAAAATCGAAGCCGAAAATGACGTTCGCAATTCCGAAAAATTAAAAGAGTTGCTTGAACTAAAAGAACAACTTGACATACTTAATAAGTCATTAACTTTAAGCAACGGCAAATTGGCGGATGAATTGTTTGTAAGAAAGGTTGAATTTTGCCTTTCAAAGATAGATGCTTATAAAGCAAAAATCGAAACAAAGCAAAGCGAAGTTTCTCTTTTAGAAAGTAATTTAAAACTTGCTTTAAACCCTTCACCCGATGCCAGTCCCGAAAAGTTAGAACAATTAAGCGAGCGCATAAAAGAAATCGAAAAAGAAACTGAAGTCACGAAGGCGAAAATCGAAACTCTATCAGCCACCCCAAAACCAAAAACAAATATGTTGTGGTATATTTTAGCAGGAGTTTTCGCAGTACTGGGTGCCGTCTTTTTTGCAATTAACATTTCAAAACCTTTAGCCATTGCAAGTTTTGGATTAGCGCTTATATTTATATGTATAGCAATTATCACTATTTCCAAATCCAAGCAGTCGCAATCTAAAGTGGAATCCGAAATTGTTGACCTTAAACTTAAAGAAAACCAATTAATTTCATTACTTGCTACTGAAAAAGCGAATTTCACCGCTATAAACACAGCGCTTAACACCAACTCGGCTATGATTGAAAATCAAAAGCAAAAGTTGGAACAAACAACCCAAGAAATTGAGATTTTAAATGGGGAAATTTCAAATGAAGAAAACACGCTTTTCACCCTTTTCTCCACACTTAAAGAAACCAACAATACAGAAGAAATAAAATCGATTTTACTTGAACTAAAAGAAAAGGCACAAAGCCAAAAATCTTTAAAACAAAATATCAACTATATTTTAAAAGATATTGGCAACATCTCTTACGATGAGGCAAAAGCAAAACTGCAAAACACGATAGTTGATACCGAAATTGACTTTGAAAAACTCAAAGCCGATGGCGAAACACTTACAAACGATATTACTATAAAGCGTGAAACGCTTGCCACCCTTTTGGCAGAAATTAAATCAATTTCAGCCAATGCCAAAAATTCAGAGCAGTTAAAAAAGCAAATTGAAGCATTAAAAGCCAAAACGAATGCCCAAAAAGAGTATATCGATAATCTTGAATTAGCGCTTGAAATTCTAAACGATTCATATGCCGAAGTGCGCCAAAGTTACGGCTCGGTATTAGAGCAAAACGCAAGTGAAATTTTCAAAGGTCTTACCGACAACCGCTACTGTAATATGTCAATTTCAAAATCTTTTGATATTACAGTTGAAAAAAGCGACGTGTTTGGTAGCCGTGAACTTGATTATCTTTCTTCAGGTACAGCCGACCAAGCATATTTAAGTCTTCGTTTGGCGCTTTCAAATCTTTTAACCAACGAAACCCAAAAATTACCCATTATTTTGGATGATGCTTTAGCGCAGTACGACGACATCCGCACCAAAACCGCTCTCAAATTCCTATGTGATTATTCTAAAAACGGACAAATTATAATGTTCACCTGCCACAAAGCGCTTTGTGACAGCGCAAAAGAATTTGAAGTAAATCAAATAAATCTATAAAAAAAACCGCTCAAGGAAAACCTTGAGCGGTTTAATTTTTTAATTCAATTAACAGTCAATACCGTTTGATACTGTTTCTAAAATGTCGCTATACATTATATTATAACCAAATGCAGATTCTTCATTTGCCAAGAAAACAGTTTCGCAAGAGAAAGTTTCCAAACTTCCGTCTTCGTATGAAATTTCAACCAAAGTTGTAACTGTGTAACTTCCGTCGCCATTATCGGTAACGTTTTCAATTTTGTGGGTGTAAATTGAATAGCCGCGCGGAATAACGTAAACGTAACCCGATTTTTCAGTTTCACCCAAAAATGCAAAATCATCATAAATTTTGCCGTACATATTGAAAATATAATCTTTAAGATAAGTTTCTTCAACGTATGAATCTTCAACCAAATCGAGAAGCGCCAAAACCGAATTATTTACCAAAGCGGTATCATCATAAAAATCGTTATTGTAAACAAAATTGCTGTTAAGCATATTAAGAAAACGGGTTTCCAAAACTTTGTTTTCTTTTTCAGATTTAGCAACGGTTACAACGTTGTTGTTAACGTTTTTTGAAGTTTTTTCAGCCGACACTTCAGGTTTAACACAAGCAAAGGACAGTACTACAACACATACTGCCAAAATCAACGAAAATATAAAATTTTTACGCATAGTACCGCCTCCTTTAATTTACTATACTAATTATATACAAAAACCAACTAAAATTCCAAATACAATTCAGTTACAAATTATTTCAGATTTGTAATTTTTAAGCCCATTTTTTAAAATATTTTATAACATTTTGTAATCTTTTGATGTCATGTTTGAGATTTTTAATAAATAATTTGTCACTGTTTAATACAAATTGCATAAATTTATTTATTTTCAATAATTTTTTAAAAACTTTTTTATAAGTTTTGGTTGTATTTACTAAAAAGATATGATATACTAGTGTTTGTAAACTATTCACTTAAAGGAGTGCATCAAATTGAAAGATTATTCTCAAAACGCCATCCGTAACGTTGCCCTTTTAGGACACGGCGGTTCGGGCAAAACAACACTGGCTGACGCTATACTTTTTTACGGAAAAGCAACCGACCGTATAGGTAAGATTAGCGACAGTACAACTTTAATGGATTTTGATGCTGAAGAAAAGAAAAGAAAAACTTCCGTTTCAACTTCGGTTTACTCGCTTGAAATTGGCGACAATAAACTTAACCTTATAGACGCTCCCGGTCTTTTTGACTTTGCAGGCGGTATATACGAAGCATTAACCGCAGCCGACAGCGCAATAATCACCATTTCGGGTAAATCGGGTCTTACAGTAGGCGCAAAACAAGCATTTGAAAAAGCACGTGCATTAAAGAAAAGCGTTGCTTTCTTCATTGGTAAACTTGATTCTTCTCACGCCCACTTCTACCGTGTTCTTTCAGCCCTTGCCGGTCTTTACGGTGCTGTTATTTGTCCTGTTATTGTTCCCTATCTTGAAAACGAACAGGTTAAATGCTACATAAACCTTATTGAAAACAAAGCATACGCTTGCGAAGGCCTTGAAATCAAAGAAATGCGTATGCCTGTAAGCGAAGAAATCGATAATATGAGAAGTATGCTTTTAGAAGCAATTGCTACTACCGACGAAGAACTTATGGAAAAATACTTCGCAGGTGAAGAATTCACAATCCAAGAAATGCTTCACGGTATGTCTATTGGTATAAAGAACGGTGACATTTGCCCTGTTTACAGCGGTGTTCAACAAAACGGCGACGCCGTACCAATGATGGTTGATAATTTGCTAAAGGTTCTCCCCTCTGCCGCAGACGTTAATTACCTTACTGCCGAAGGTGACGAAAAGGTATATGATACAGCGGGCGATTCGGCTCTTTGCGTTTTCAAAACCATTGCCGACCCATTTGTAGGTAAACTTTCTTACTTCAAAGTTTTGTCGGGTGTTATAAAGAACGATATTCGTCTTATCAATAACCGCACAGGCAACGAAGAACGTCTCTCAAAAATTATGTGGCTTAAGGCATCTAAACAAGAAGATGCAACCACAATATCCGCAGGTGATATTGGTGCGGTTGCAAAACTTGGTAACGTTTTAACAGGTGACACACTCTCACTTAAAGGTGACATTGCCGTTGCTAAAATTGATTTCCCACGCCCCAACCTTTCGGTTGCGGTTTATCCAAAAGCCAAAGGCGACGAAGAAAAAATTGCAGGTGCTTTCTCCCGTATGGCAGAAGAAGACCCAACAATTGCTATCTTTAACGATAAAGAAACAAAAGAACTTATTCTATCGGCTCTTGGTGAACAACATATAGACGTTATAATTTCACGTCTTAAGAGTAAATTCGGTGCAGAAGTAGAACTTAAAAAGCCAAAGATTGCTTACCGTGAAACAATTCGCAAATCGGTTAAAGTTCAGGGCCGTCATAAAAAGCAATCGGGCGGTCACGGACAGTTTGGTGACGTTTGGATTAAGTTTGAGCCGTGTGACAGTGAAGAACTTGTATTCTGCGAAGAAGTATTCGGCGGTGCCGTTCCCAAGAACTTCTTCCCCGCAGTTGAAAAAGGTCTTCGTGACGCATGTATAAAAGGTGTTCTTGCAGGATACCCAATGGTTGGTCTTAAAGCCACATTGTACGACGGTTCTTACCACCCTGTTGACTCTTCGGAAATGTCATTTAAAATGGCTGCAAATATCGCTTATAAAGACGGTATCCCACAAGCAAATCCCGTATTATTGGAACCTATTGGAACTTTGAAAGTTTTAGTTCCTGACGAAATGCTTGGTGACGTTATTGGTGATATTAACAAGCGCCGTGGCAGAATTATTGGTATGAATCCTTGTGAAAACAAAATGCAAGAAATCGTTGGTGAAGTACCTATTGCCGAAATGTCAGATTTCTCAACCGCTATGCGTTCAATAACTCAAGGTACAGCAACCTTTACGTTAGAACTTGAAAGATATGAAGACGTTCCCGCAAATATTGCTCAAAAAATTATTGACGCTGCAAAAGAATAAATATAATATAAAAAGAAAAGAAGCCGTTTTCACGGCTTCTTTTCTTTTTTAAGGGGAGAAAAAATTCTTAAAACTTTTGGTTTTAAAAATATACCTTAAGGGTGCGGCTCCCTTTTGGGTACACATATATAATAACCCAAAATTATGTCCTTTTTATTAACAAATTTAAAAAAATTTTTAAAGAATATAAATTATTATTTTCGTCAATACTAATTTCGAAAGGAATGATTTTATGAAATATTCGCAATACTCCCGTAAAAATAAGGGGAGTTCGGCTTTTTATATTGTAATTGCCTTGTGCCTTGTGGTAATTGGTGTTGCCGCTTGGCTTGCCTTTACAAGAATTGATACAAACAAACCAAAAGAAAACATTTCTTCAATGGAGCAAAACTTTGAAAGCAGTATGAAGGAATATACAAACGATACTTCTTCATATAATAGTAGTGAAAATGATATTGTTAATTTCACCGAATCAAACCCAACCGCCGAAGAAGTGAAAGACCAAGAATATGAAAAGAAAAAAGAACCCAAAAAGGAAAAAGCGTATTCTATGCCGGTTAACGGTGAAATTTTAAAAGATTTCAGCACTAAAGAACTCCAGTATTCTTCAACATTCGGCGATATGCGAATTCACGCAGCGGTTGATATTGGCTGTAACGAAGGCACACTTATTAGTGCTGTTTGTGACGGCAAGGTTATTGATATTGAAACCACGGCAGACTTTGGCAAATGTGTAACTATTGACCACGGCGACAATCTTGTTATCAAATATTGCGGTCTTAAAAATATAACCTGTGAAAAGGATACTTCGGTTCGTATGGGTGACAGCATTGGTGCTGTTGGAACAATACCCTGCGAATGTTCCGACCAAAGCCACCTTCACGTTGAAGCGTATGAAAGCGGTAAAGCCGTATCTATTTTAAAATTTTTCCCATAACTGCCCTCGGAAAATTACTCGTTTAGGGGCAACAAAAACCACCTTTTTATAAAGGTGGTTTTTTATTTAATATTTCAAATATTGCAATTAAATATTATTTATGTTATATTTAATTTATGAAATTTTACATTTAGGCGGGATTTTAATGAGAAAATTTTTAGCAATTGTTTTAACTCTTGTAATGGTATTTACATTGATACCTTTTGGGGCTGTGACTGTAAACGCAGAAACCGCCAGTGGTACAACGGGCGACTGTACTTGGTCTCTTGACGGCACTGTGCTTACTATTAGTGGTAATGGTGCGATGGCAAATTATAGAAATTCAAGCACACCATGGGGCAATTCTATTACAGAAGTTATTATCGAATATGGTGTAACTAATATTGGTGAAGAAGCATTTTATGATTGCAAAAATCTGTCAAGTGTAACTATACCCAATAGTGTTACAAGTATAGATTATTATGCATTTGGCTATTGTCAAGATCTTTGGCATATAACTTTACCTAACAGTATTACAACTATTGGCAAATCTGCATTTGAAGGTACTGATCTTTATGAAATAACAATACCCAACAGCGTTACGCATATAGGTGATAGTGCGTTTGCATTGTGTTGCTCTCTTGGTGAAATAATAATTCCTAATAGCGTAACTCATATTGGTGATGGTGCTTTTATTTGTAGTGGGCTTTATTACATAACAATACCCGATAGCGTTACCAGTATCTGCGGTGGTATAGTAGAAGAAACTCCATATTATTGTGATGCCGAAAACTGGGAAAATGATGTTTTGTACATTAACAACCATTTAATAAAAGCAAAATCAACTTTATCAGGTAATTATAATATTAAACAAGGAACAAAAACAATAGCAGGGCATGCATTTCATAATTGCGATGGAATTACAAATATAACCATACCCAACAGCGTTACGCATATAGGTAATGATGCGTTTAGAGACTGTTCTGCCCTTACAAATATAACAATTCCAAACAGTGTTACAAGCATAGGTATTTATGCATTTTATAATTGCGATGTAATTACAAATATAACAATTCCAAACAGTGTTACAAGCATAGATTTTTTTGCGTTTGGATCCTGTTCTGCCCTTACAAATATAAACGTTGATAGCAACAACTTATATTATTCTTCGCAAGATGGTGTATTGTTTAACGTTGATAAAACCACACTTATTCAATACCCAAGTGGAAAAAAAATAAAAAATTATACTATTCCCAACAGCGTTACACATATAAGTTCTCATGCTTTTTATAGTTGTTCAAATCTCACAAGTGTAACTATAGGTAATAGCATTACAAATATAGATAATATTGCTTTTGATGTTTGTTATAATCTAACTGATGTTTGGTATAAAGGTACCCAAAGTGATAGAGAAAAAATAATCGTTAATGATAACAATTATCATTTAACAAACGCTATTTGGCACTATAATACTTGCGATAATCATATTTATGATAATGTGTGTGATAGTAGTTGTAATAATTGTGATTGGACAAGAAGTGTGGCTCCACACAAGTTTACAAATTATATTTATAATGATGATGCCAAATGTGAAACAGATGGCACTAAAACCGCTTACTGTGATAATGGTTGCGGCGATACTCAAACTATTGTTGCAGAAGGTACAGCAACCGGTCACTCATATTATGCAACTTATTTAGCTGATGAAAATCAACATTGGCGTTTATGCGCATTATGTCAACATAAAAAAGATATTGCAAACCACGAATACGATAATGCATGTGATAACAGTTGTAACGTTTGCGGTTATATAAGAACTATTTCGGGTCATAAATGGTTAGACGCTACTTGTACTGCTCCAAAAACTTGCGAGTATTGCAATAAGACCGATGGAGTTTCTTTAGGCCATAATTTCAAAAATTATGTATATAATAACGATGGTAAATGTGAAGCAGATGGTACTAAAACCGCTTACTGTGATAATGGTTGCGGCGATACTCAAACTATTGTTGCAGAGGGTACAGCAACCGGTCACTCGTATTTTTCAAATTACAATTGTAATCAAGAACAACATTGGTATATGTGTGCAATTTGTTTTGATAAGAAAGATATTGCAGACCACGAATACGATAACGCATGTGATAAAAACTGTAACATTTGTGGTTATACAAGACAAGTTCCGGACCATAAATACACTGCTAAGGTAGAAAAAGCGGCTACATGCGCTGCTGCTGGTATCATGAAGCATACATGTTCTTGTGGTAATAGTTACACAAATGCAATTGCTAAAACAAATAACCACAACTACACACCGTTTAATATCAAAGCTACATATACTAGTGCTGGTTCATCAGGTAATGAATGTACAGTTTGTGGTTTGAAAGCAAATGTAAAGGTTATTCCAAAACTCGTACCTAAAAAAACAAAAATTTCAAAACTTACCGCTAAAAAGAAAAGTTTGGTGGTTAAAGTCAAAAAAGAAAAAACTGTTACAGGTTATCAAATTCAATATTCTTTAAAGAAGAATTTTAAAGGCGCCAAGACTGTAACAATTAAGAAAAATTCAACTATTACAAAAACCATTAAGAAACTTAAATCTAAGAAAACTTACTATTTAAGAGTTCGCACCTATAAAACATATAAAGGCAAGAAGTATTATTCGGCTTGGTCGAAAACTTCTAAAAAGAAAACTAAATAAATTATTGTAGGGGCGTGCATTGCACGTCCTTTTTTAATGCGAACTTATATTTAACAGACGACCAATGGTCGCCCCTACGATGAATCTTTTTGAAAAACATTGTAAAGACCAACGTCTCAGTCCTAAATAGTCATTTATATTATACGAGCCACATCTTCCAGAATGTTATTTGCAAAATTTAAATTTATTGACAATTTTATACAAATATTTTAAAATAGAAATATGTTTATGAAAAAGGTGGGTTTTATGGAATACGCTATCCTTTATAATCCGCATTCTTGCGGTGAAAACGGTTTTAAAATTGCCAAAGAAATTGAAAGTCTTATGGAAGGCAGTTTCACTTATTACGACCTTACAACAATTGATTCGCTCGATGAATTTATTGTGGGGCTCCCAAAAGATACCGCCGTTATATTAACCGGAGGCGACGGTTCACTAAACAGTTTTGTGAATAGCATTGATACAAATACAAGTAAAAATATTTATTTCTACGCTTCGGGTAGCGGAAACGATTTTGCTCGTGACATCGGTTTCAAAAAGCGTACAAAACCCATAATAATAAACGATTACATAAAAAACCTTCCAACCGCTAAAATCAATGGCAAAACATATAAGTTTTTGAACTGTGTGGGCTCGGGTATGGACGGGTATTGCTGTGGCGAAGTTGAACGCTTGCGTTCCCTTTCAAAAAAACGTGGAAATTATCTTTATGCCGCTATTAAAGCGTTGCTTTTCGCTTACAAACCTTGCACCGCTTACGTTACGGTTGACGGAAAAGATTATGTTTTTGAAAACACCTGGCTTGTCCCCACAATGAACGGTAGGTTTTTTGGCGGCGGATTTATGGCAGCCCCCCGTCAAGACCGCCAAAACCCGCAAGGTACAATTTCACTGGTGGCAATGTACAGTAAAAACTTTTTTAAAATTATAACCGCCTTTTTGCTTATTATGAAAGGCAAACATACTATAATGAAAAGTATGATAAAAGTAATTGAAGGTCACGAAATTTCAGTCAAACTCTCCCGCAGTGCCACACTGCAAATTGACGGTGAAACCATACCAAACGTTACCGAATATACCGTTTCTTCCGCAAAAAGTAAAATAAAAGTTTAAAAACTCGGATTTTTCCGAGTTTTTTTATTGACATTTTAATATTTTAATGTATAATATAAGTGAAAAGTGTCTTATATGAGACAGTTTTTAAAGGAGGTGTGCCTTGAAATACCAAAACTTGTTTTTGCTAAAAGGTTTAGAACTTTGTGATATTGACCAAATTGTAAAACTATTTCCGCCTTCAAACAACTTTAAAAAAGGCGAAACCATTTATTCAGACAAAGTTTTTAACAACGCTATTGGTTTTATAATTAAAGGCAAAGCGTTTGCAGTTTCAAACAACCAAAACAAAATAATGTTACAAACGTTTGAACAGGGTATGTGCTTTGGTGCAGCGGCGCTATTTGGCGGAAAAGATACTTACGTTAGCACCATCACCGCAAAGAGCGACTGTGAAATTTTGTTTTTAAACGAACAAACGCTAAAACAAATTTTTGAAAAATACCCCAAAACCGCACTAAACTATATTACATTTTTGTCAGACAAGGTACGTCTTTTAAACAATAAACTATGCGTAATCTCTTGCTCCGCCGCTGAAGACACGCTCTACACCTACTTTTCTTCGGTTGCAGACAGTGAAGGTTTCGCTCAAATTCCGCAAAATATGACACGCTTTGCCAAAACGTTGGGCTTAAGCCGAGCAACCCTCTATCGAGCGCTTGACATTTTGTTGCAAAACGGAAGTATTTTAAAGGAAAATAATAAATTTAAGGTGATAAAAAATGAAAAAACTAATTAGTATCTTATTAACCCTCGTTCTTATTTTTTCACTTGCCGGTTGCGGTGTAAACGTGAAAGAAGTTAAAGCCAACGTATATGGCATTGCCGGTCCTACCGGTATTGGTTTGGCAAATCTTATGAAAGACGCCAAAGCAGACGGCGGTTCGCTTGATTACAACATTCAACTTGCCGCTTCTAACGATGAAATTGTGGCTAAAATCACAAATAAGGAAGCCGATATTGCTGCTGTTGCCACCAACTTGGCATCAACACTTTACAACAAAACAAACGGCGGTATTAAAGTTTTGGCTGTTAATACTTTAGGTGTTTTAAACGTTGTTGCAAAAGGTGTAGAAGTAAAATCTATTGCCGACCTTAAGGGTAAAACTGTTTATTCAACAGGTCAAGGCGCAAACCCCGAATATATTTTAAATAAAATTTTAGAAGCAAACAACCTTAAAGTAGGCGAAGATGTAAAGGTTGAATTTGTTTCGCAACCTGCTGAACTTGTTGCAAAAATTGTTCCCGCAAAAGAAGCGGTTGTAATTGCTCCCCAACCTGTTGCTACAACCATTACCGTTCAAGACAAAGCGGCTCAAATCGTTATAAATCTTAACGACGAGTGGAATAAAATAAGTGACAAAAAACTTGTTATGGGCTGTATTATAGCACGTAGCGAATATATCGAACAAAACCCCGAAGCAATTGAAGCGTTTTTAAAAGATTACGAAGCATCAATCAAAGCAGTAAGCGAAGATATCGACGGTACTGCCGCTGCTTGTGAAGAATTTAAAATCATTCCAAAAGCCGCTGTTGCTAAAAAAGCAATTCCTTATTGCAACATCGTTTTCGAAGATGATGGGGAAATGAAAACAGACCTATTGGCATATCTTGAATTCTTATTTGGTGCTAATCCAAAAAGCATAGGCGGAAAACTCCCCGCAGATGATTTCTATTATGATAGATAAAATTATCAAAAAAACCGCCATACTAATTCTTTGGGTTTTAGTATGGCAGTTTTTGTCAATGCTTATAGCCAAAAATTTAATACTTCCCTCCCCCGTAAGCACCGTAACTGCACTTTTTAAATTAGCCCAAACAAAAGAGTTTTATCTTTCGGTAATAATTTCACTTTTTAGAATTCTTCTCCGGTTTTCTTTGGGTTGTGTTTTAGGTTTTTTGGG
>SVOX01000038.1 GCA_015066165.1 Oscillospiraceae bacterium
TGTAATGAGCGATAAATTCCCCTTTGACCGAGGGAGGCGTTTACTTTTACAAGAGTAAAAGCGAAAAATATTTCCGTAAAGCGGGAGGTGCCGTTATGAGAGTTAAAATCACACTCGCTTGCACAGAATGCAAGCAACGCAACTACAACACAATGAAAAACAAGAAGAACGACCCTGACAGACTCGAAATGAACAAGTATTGTAGATTCTGTAAGAAGCACACCCTACACAAGGAAACAAAGTAGGAGGTCGCAAATATGAAAACATTAAATAAAGTTTCTCAAATTTTAAGCATTGTTTTCGCTGTCGGCTCACTTGTGCTGTTCTTCACACCCTTTGTTAATGTTGTATCAAACGGTCAAACAGTTTCACTTATTGCCGCTGAAATGGCATTTGGTGTTAAAAAGACTGTTGGTGACGCAGTTATTGATTTAGCAAGATCATCGCACATTCAGTTTACCTTATGGCTTGCTGTTATAAGTGCGGCGTTGAATGTATTTTCATTCAAATCAAAGGGTTTTCGTTATGGTGCATCTGCTTTTTCTTTAATCACTGCGGTTTACGCATGGGTTATTGCATTAAGCAAGGACGGTCGTTTCTTTGATACCCGTCCTCTTGAAAAGATTACTGCAGAAACAAACACTTCTTTTGTTCTTTATTGGGCAATTGCTGCTGTATTAGCCGCTGTGTTTGCTATCGCCTATCTTTTTATTGATGACTATATCGAAGCAAAAGCTTCCAAAGACAAGAAAACAATTTGGAAAAAAGTAGTTAGCTTCTTGCGTGATAACAAGAGCGAACTTAAGAAAATTGTTTGGCCAAATCTTCACGACGTTATCAAAAATACAATAACAGTTCTTGTTATGTGTTTGGTAATTGGTGCACTCATTTGGGTTATTGACTTTGGTTTAGGCCAGTTAGTAAATCTTATCTTAGGTGTTTAAAGCACGGAGGTAATTATGGCTGAAACACAAGAAGCAAGATGGTACGTAGTTCATACTTATTCAGGATATGAAAACAAGGTAGCAACCGACTTGGCTACAATGGTAGAAAGCCGCGGTATGCAAGATTTAATACACGATATTAAAATCCCTACCGAAATTGTTACCGAAATTAAGGATGATAAAAAACGTGAAATCGAACGTAAAATCTTTCCGGGTTATGTCCTTATTAAGATGATAGTTACCGATGATAGTTGGTATGTTGTAAGAAACATACGTGGCTGCACAGGTTTTGTTGGTCCGGCTTCTAAACCGGTTCCGCTAACTGAGCAGGAAGTTGCCGCTCTCGGCGTAGAAAAGCACAGCGTTGAGGTGGGTTATAAGGAAGGCGATAATGTTAAAATTATCAGCGGTCCTTTGGAAGGATATTCGGGTACTGTTAAAACAGTTGATACTGAAAATAACAGTGTTTGCGTTGTCCTTTCTATGTTCGGTAGAGAAACACCGGTTGAATTAGAACTTGACCAAATTTCTATCGAAGAAGATTAATTAGTTAGCTAATAGGTTCCGACACAAATAGTATGTGTCACGGTGGGAGGGACGGAATATGACCGCCCCGCCAAGTGTTGTAAAACACTGTTACCACGAATAATGGAGGTGCAAATAAAATGGCTCAAAAAATTTCTGGTTACATTAAATTGCAAATCCCTGCAGGTAAAGCTACACCAGCTCCCCCTGTAGGTCCTGCTCTCGGTCAGCATGGTGTTAACATCATGGCTTTCACTAAAGAATTTAATGAAAGAACAAAGAACGACGCTGGTCTTCTTATTCCTGTAATTATTACAGTTTACGCTGACCGCTCTTTCAGTTTCATCACAAAAACACCACCTGCAGCTGTTCTTATTAAGAAAGCTTGCGGTATTGAAACTGCATCAGGCACACCTAACAAAACAAAGGTTGCCAAAATCACAAGAGAGCAAATTCAAAAAATCGCTGAAACCAAAATGCCCGACCTTAATGCTGCAAGTATTGAAAGCGCTATGAGTATGATAGCAGGTACTGCACGTAGCATGGGTGTTGAAGTAGTAGATTAAGTTCTCTCGCGTGGGAGGAGAATTCCGATTAACCACTTGGAGGTAAAAAATGAAACACGGTAAAAAGTATAATGAAAGCGTAAAGCTTATCGAAACAGGTAAGTTTTACGATGTTAACGAAGCAGTAGATCTTGCTGTTAAAACAGGTACTGCTAAATTTGATGAAACAGTTGAAATTCACGTTCGTTTGGGTGTTGACTCACGTCACGCTGACCAACAGGTTCGCGGTGCTGTAGTTCTTCCAAACGGTACTGGTAAAACTGTTCGTACCCTTGTTATCGCTAAAGGTGACAAGGCAGATGCAGCTCAAGCTGCAGGTGCTGACTTTGTTGGCGCTGAAGAAATGGTTGCTAAAATCCAAAACGAAAACTGGTTGGATTTTGATGTTGTTATCGCAACACCTGATATGATGGGTCTTGTTGGTCGTCTTGGTAAGGTTTTAGGTCCCCGTGGTCTTATGCCTACACCAAAGGCAGGTACAGTTACTCCTGACGTTGCTCGTGCAGTTACAGAAGCAAAAGCAGGTAAAATTGAATACCGTCTTGACAAAACAAACATTATCCACTGCCCAATCGGTAAAGTTTCTTTTGGTGCACAAAAGCTCCAAGAAAACTTTGATACTCTTATGGCAGCTATTGTTAAAGCAAAACCTGCTGCAACAAAGGGTCAATATATTAAGTCTTGCGTTCTTGCAACAACAATGGGCCCTGGTATCAAACTTAACGTTGCTAAATTTGGTAACTAATTTTTAAATTTTAAAGAGCATTGCTAATTGCAATGCTCTTTTTATATTGCCATTTTTTTGCGAAAGGTGTGGGGTGTAAGAGAGTTTTGTTTTTTAAATACTCTAATAAAATATCCAACATTTTGAAATCCGCATTTTTGGGCAATTTCTTCAATAGAAAAATCGGTTTCAAGTAAAAGCCGAGTGGCTTTTTTAATGCGAATTACTTGCAAGTGTTCTATGGGCGTGAGTCCTGTTGCGTTTTTAAATGCCAAACAAAGATGGTTTGGTGTGACGTGAGACAAGGTGCTTAAATCACTTAAACTAATATTTTTTTCACAGTTTTCCGATATATAATCAATACAAAGTTTTATATAGTCGGGAATTTTTTTATTTTGATTTTTTACTTTTATAAGCATATTATTTTCAAGAAAAATTGTAAAAAGTTCGACTAAAAGTGAAAGTATCATAGGGCTTTTTGCGGTATATGAATCACGCATTTTTAAGATGGGATTTTTTATTTTTTGGTATAAAGAATCTTTTTGGCTTAATATAGTTGGCAGTTTTGCTTTACCTGAAAAGATTTTAGCAGTAAGTTGGGTTTGAAAAAAGTGATTTTCAGGAAAAGTGATTAATTCTTTTGAAAAAACAAAAGCGGTGTAAACTGCAAGACCCTTTGTGGTTTTTAAAGCATGGTATTCGTTGGGGTTTATGAATGCAATATCACCGTCTTTTAAGATAATTGATTCACCTTCAAGTAAAAGAGTTATTTCACCTTTTTTAACAGCCAATATTTCAAACTCATTATGAAAATGTGTTTGGGTTAGAACAAGATTTTCTTGGTTTACGTCAAAATCATAACGCTCAAAAGGGAATTCTTGCGTGCCACGGCTTAAATTTTCGTATATACTTTTCATAAAATACTCCAAATCATAAAATAGTGCAATTTTTTATTAATATTAGTCATTGATTTGTGCTTTTTATAATAATATACTAAAATTAAATAAAAATCAAGGAGAATTTATTATGAGTAATAACCGTTTTAAATGGCAAGTGACTCCTGTGGCTTTAAAAGAAAATCAGGTAAAGGTTTTGAATGCACGTTTTACTGTACTCACACCTTGTCTTATCCGTATGGAGTATTCTAAAGATAATATATTTGAAGATAGGGCAAGTCAGTCGGTATTTCACCGTGATTTTAATGCAGTGGATTTTAAATACTGTGAAGAAAACGGTAACCTTATTATAGATACCGGTGAACTAATTTTAAATTACAAAATTGGTGAAGAATTTTCGGGTAGTACGCTATTTATAAAACTCAAAAACGAACCCGCAAGCGAGTGGCATTACGGCGATGATTTTGAAACTTTGGGCGGTACTGCACGTACACTTGATACGGTTGACGGCGAGTGTACTTTGGGTGACGGCGTGTGTTCACGATTTGGTTTTTCCTTGATTGATGACAGTAATACATTGGTGTTAGGGGAAAGCGGTTGGATAGAGTTAAGAATACCTAATACAAAAGATATATATTTCTTTGGCTACGGTTATAATTACCGAGGTGCTGTGAGTGATTTTATGCGTCTTACAGGCGTACCGCCTCTTTTACCTGCTTATGCTTTGGGCAACTGGTGGAGCCGTTATTACAAATATACACAAGACAGTTATATCGAACTTATGGAACGCTTTAAAAGGGAAGATATTCCATTTTCGGTAGGTGTTATTGATATGGATTGGCACCTTGTGAATATTCCCGAAGAATTAGTTGAAGAAGACGAAAAAGAGTTTATAAAAAACGGCTTAAATTATGATACCGGCTGGTTACAATACGGTTGGACCGGCTATACTTGGAACCAAAAACTTTTTCCTGATTACAAGGCATTTTTAAAAGAACTAAAAGACCGCAATTTACATACCGCTTTAAATTTACATCCTGCTATGGGCGTTCGCAAATTTGAATGTATGTATGAAGAAATGGCAAAAGCATCGGGAGTGGACCCAAAAAGCGGAAAAAGAATACCTTTGGATATTTTAAACCCAAAAGCTATGGAAAATTATTTTGATATTATTCACCATCCTTATGAGAAAGACGGTGTTGATTTTTGGTGGATGGACTGGCAACAGGGTACAAACTATTGGTGGATTCACGGATTAGGCCATAAAGTAGATCCAAATTCGCTTGAAAAGTTAGACCCGCTTTGGATGCTTAATCACTTGCATATTCTTGATATTTCACGTGACGGTAAAAGGCCTATGTTTTTTTCACGCTATTCAGGTCCCGGAAGCGGTCGTTATCCTGTTGGTTTTTCGGGTGATACTATGGTGAGTTGGGATTCCTTAAAGTTTCAACCTTATTTTACCGCAACCGCTTCTAATATTGGCTATTGCTGGTGGAGTCACGATATTGGGGGTCATATGATGGGTAGCCGTGATGATGAACTTGTAAATCGTTGGATGCAGTTGGGTGTATTTTCTCCCATAAACCGTTTGCACAGCACAAAAGGCAGGTTTATGTGTAAAGAACCGTGGACTTTAAGGGAAGAAACCGCTAAAACTACTGCAAAATGGTTAAGGTTCAGGCACCAATTATTCCCATATATCTACACTATGAACTACCGTACCCATAAAGAACTTTTGGCTTTAATAGAGCCAATGTATTACTTGTATCCAAAATGTTCGGCGGCTTATGAGGTACCGCATCAGTTTATGTTCGGCAGTGAGCTTATGGTAGCCCCCATTACCGAGCCAAACAGCAAAATTGATGACCTTGGCAGAGCAGAAGTGTGGCTTCCAAAAGGTGACTGGTTTGACTTTGAAACAGGAATGCATTATTTCAGTGAAAAGGGCAGGAAAATGGAAGTATTCCGTGATAATGCGTCTTATCCCGTGTTCGCTAAAGCGGGTGCCATTATACCTTTAAACTCGCATTATGAGCATGATAACCGCCTTATAAATGACCCTAATTTAGAACTTTTTGTTTTTCCGGGCAATAGTAATAGTTTTACGCTTTACGAAGATGCGGGTGAGTATTCCGATTATAAAAACGGTGCATTTGCTACCACAAAATTTGAACTCGATTACAAAGAAAATGCGGTATTTACAATAAATAGCGCAAAAGGAGATTTATCACTAATTCCTTCTAACCGCAATTTTAAAATCAATCTTCGCGGATTTAATGAAAATATAAAAATCAAAGCGGAAGTGGATGAAAAAGCGGTTGAAGTTACATCAGAGTATGTCAATAAAACCCATACTTTTACTCTTTCGGCAGCGGTTACAAGCGAAATTAAGGTGTATATAGCGGGTGAAAAACTTATAACCGATAACAAAAATATAAATGAAAAGATTTATAATATGCTTTGCAAATCACAACTGCCATTTGCAAGAAAAGAAACTATTTATAACTCGGTTACAGATATGAGAAAACCTTTGCACCACCGTATTTTTGGTATGTGCTGTCAGTCGCTTGAAGAAAGTCATATTATTAAAGCCATAAAGGAACTAATGACTTTAACCGAAGAAGAAAAATTTTAGTTAAAGGGTGAAATAAAAGAAAGTGTTGTGAAAAAAATTCACAACACTTTCAATTTTTTCCTTTTCTTCAAATATTGAATATTTAAGGCGGTTGTGCTAACATAAGGGTATAAATATTTTGGAGGAACAAAAATGAAATTTTGCGCAGGTGGTGACCTTGTAATTCAGGCAAATTTGCCCGACGTTCACAAAGGTACGGATGAATTAAGAGAATTTATAACTAAAGCAGATGCCAGAATAGTAAATTTGGAAGTGCCGATAGTTGAAAAAAATTGTTGTGGCTCAACTTTTAGCGGCGGACCACCTCTTTGCACAAAACCGTATGCTGTCGATATTATGCGTCGTTATGGTTTTAACGCTTGCGGTTGTGCTAATAACCACACTTTTGATTACGGTCTTGGCGGACTCTATCAAACAATGGATATTCTTGACCGTGAGAATTTTCTTCGTGCCGGTATTGGCAGAAGTTTAGACGAAGCAACAGCCCCTGCTACCATTCCAACAAGCAAGGGAAACGTGGCTTACATTGCGGTATATACAAGTTATTGGGAAAACGATTCAATGAGAGCCGGTTACGCTCACGGCGATATTCCTGCTCGACCGGGTGTAAATGCACTTCGCAGAACTGATGAATGTTTAGTAACACCTGAAGAAATGGAATTTGTAAAAGATTTGGCATATCGTACTTTAGTTAATGCTGAAGAAGATATGGAAGAAGCATTGGGTTACGGTAGAAAATATGACGGCACTTTCACTTTTGGTACTGTTAAATTCCGTGAAAGCGACCACACAGGAAGATTTTCCCGCCCTAATGAGACCGATACAAAACGTATTGAACGTGAAATTAAAAACGCTAAAATGTGCCATGAATATTGTGTGGTATCTATGCACTCACATCAGTTCCGTGGACGGCTTGAACACGAAACCGATTATTTTCAAGAAGAATTTGCGCATCGCTGTATAGATGCGGGTGCAGATGCTTTTGTGGGCACAGGTACTCACATGCCAAAGGCAATTGAAATATATAAAGGCAAACCGATTTTCTATTGTTTGGGTAATTTTATTTTTCAAGGGCTTTACGTTAACCGCTTGACTTCTGATTTCATCGAGGGACTTGGTTATCCTACCGATATGACTGCCCAAGAAGTTTTTGACCGTCAACACAGGGAAGCCAGTCACAGTATGGAAGATTTCCCGATTTATTATATGGGTATAGTTCCACGCTGGGAAATGGAAAACGGCAAAGTTATAAAAATTGAACTTTTACCTATAGAAATGGGTATGAACGAACCTTTAGGACTTAAAGGTTTTCCAAGTCCAATGGAGCCGGAAAAACTTATGGAGCATATGCAAATGGTATGCGAACCGTACGGCACAAAACTTAAAATAAACGGCGACGTTATTGAAGTTGTGTTAGATTAAAATTAAATGAGAAGGTTAAAATGCCTTCTCATTTTTTATTTCTTGAAAAGAGAGTAATGTTGTGTTAAAATAAAAATGTAAATTAATAAAAGAGGTGTAACTTATGAAAAAAAGATACATAGTATTAATTGTTATTGCTGCTGTATTGATTACATTTTTACCGTTTACTTTAATTTTTGGCGCTGTTGTTTATGATGGCTTTACTTCCGGTCAATCCAACGTAGAAATAGAAAGTTATCGCCTTTGTCAAGATAAAGACGGAAAAGATGTAATAATTGTAAAATATTTGCTTGAAAATGAAGGAAAAGAACCGACTGCATTGACATACGAGGCAGACATTTACGTTTATCAAAACGGGGTACAACTCAATGAAGCATTTGAGTTGCCTAAAAAGTGCGATTACGACTCGGAAGACCAATATAAAAACATTAAAGGCGGAAAAGAATATTTTGTTGAAATAGCATATATGTTGGAAAATACCGAAGAAGACGTTGATGTTGAACTTCATGATTACAGTTTCTTTGATAAGGATAAAGAAAAAACATTTAAGTTGAAATAAAAAATTCTTTAATCAAACAAAAAATCTCTCAATTAGTTCATTAGAGCCAATTGAGAGATTTTCTTTTTTTATTTTTCCAATAGCAAACAACTTATTTGGAAATAAATTTTGCTATTCTTTTTCTTCTATTATAGAAATTGCAAGGTCAGATAATTGAACGTTATCAACAAGTGACGGAGCACCTGACATAAGTTCGCTTGAGTTTGAAACTTTTGGAAATGCAATAATATCACGCAAACTATCGCAACCTGCCATAATCATACAAAGGCGGTCAAGACCAATACCCATACCACCGTGTGGCGGTGCGCCAAAACGGAATGCGTCGGTAAGGAAACCAAATTTTTCGTGGGCTTCCTCGTCTGAAAGACCTAAAGCAGAGAACATTTTTGCCTGCAGTTCAGGGTCGGTAATTCTAATAGAACCGCTTGAAAGTTCAACACCGTTAAGCACCAAGTCGTATGCTTTGGCAAAAACTTTTTCGGGGTTTGTGTCAAGATATTTAATACATTCATCTAACGGAGAAGTGAACGGGTGGTGCATAGCATCCCAATTTCCTGTTTCTTCGTTGTATTCAAAGAACGGGAATTCTACTATCCAAAGGAAGTTGAAAGTATTGGGGATAATCTGAAGACGCTTTGCAACTGTTAAACGAAGGGAACCAAGCACCGAAAGACAAGTGTTTTTACGGTCGGCTATAATAAGCACAACGTCGCCCTTTTCGGCGCCGACACGGGTGAGAATTGCGTTCATTTCATCTTCTGTCATAAACTTTGAGAAAGAACAGGTTGGTGTATCTTCTACCCAACGGATAAAGGCAAGTCCACGTGCACCAATGCCTTTTGCTTCTTCGGTGAGTTTGTCAATTTCTTTACGGGTGTAAATACTTGCCGCATTTTTTGCATTAATTGCTCTTACAGTTCCGCCGGATTTTACAGTATCTGCAAATACGCCGAAACCACAGTTTTCCACAATATCCGATAAATCGGTAATTTTCATATCAAAGCGGGTGTCGGGTTTGTCTGAACCGTAGTTTTCCATTGCCTCGGTATAAGTTAGACGTGGCATAGGAGTTGGGATATCCACACCTAAAACGTCTTTAAACAAGCGTTTCATATAACCTTCAATAAGCGATAAAACGTCTTCCATTTCTACAAATGACATTTCAAGGTCGATTTGTGTAAATTCGGGTTGACGGTCGGCACGAAGGTCTTCGTCACGGTAGCAACGTGCAATTTGCATATAACGGTCAAAGCCCGAAAGCATTAGAAGTTGCTTATAAAGTTGGGGAGACTGCGGAAGCGCAAAGAAACTACCCTTATGAATACGTGAAGGTACAAGATAGTCACGTGCACCTTCAGGTGTGGATTTGATAAGGGTTGGGGTTTCAATTTCAACAAAGCCGTTTTCGTCAAAATAGTCACGTGTTACTTTTGTTACCTTGTGGCGCATCATAATATTGTTTTGAAGTGTTGGACGGCGCAAATCAAGGTAGCGGTATTTAAGGCGAAGTTCTTCATTTGCCTTTGTATCGTTAAGAATTTCAAAAGGCGGAGTTTCACTCTTGCCCAAAATCTTAAGGTCTTTAACTTCAATTTCAATATCGCCTGTTGGTATTTCTTTGTTTATGGAAGAACGCATACGAACAGTACCTTCTGCCATAACAACAAATTCACTGCGAAGCGAGAATGCCTTTTCAAATACCGATTTTTCGGTTGTGTCATCAAATGCTAACTGAACAATACCTGTTCTGTCACGAAGGTCGGCAAAAATCAAACCGCCCAAGTCACGTTGGCGTTGTATCCAACCGCATACAATAACGTTTTGACCAATATTTTCTTGTCGGAGCGTACCGCAGTAGTGGGTACGTTTAAGTCCGTTCATTCTATCGAGTTTCACTGTGTGGTTCTCCTTAATCTAAAATGGAATCTGCAAGATTTTCAAGTGCGCTTGTGTTAAGTGCTTTGAAAAGTTGTTCTGAAAGGGTGTTGAGATTTACTTGAGTAACTTCACCCGAATTCATATTTTTAAGCGCCGCTTTACCTTCGTTCAATTCGTTATCGCCTAAAACAAGAGTAAAAGTAGCACCAATTTTATCGGCATATTTCATTTGGGCTTTAAGACCACGTTCGCAAATATCGGTTTGAACTTTAAAACCGTCTGCACGAAGCAAGTTGCAAAGTTCGGTGGCTTTAAGCGAAGCGTCTTTTCCCATAACCGAAATATAAAGATCGCAGTTTGTTGTCTTTGGAAGTTGCGTGTTTTGGCTTTCAAGCACCATCATAAGACGTTCAATACCCATTGCAAAACCAAGCGAAGCAGTGCTTTGACCGCCCATTTGTGCGATAAGTCCGTCATAACGTCCACCACCGCAAACGGTACTTTGGGCACCTATATCACCCGATACAAACTCAAAAACAGTGCGGGTATAATAGTCAAGTCCACGAACAATATGCGGATTTACGGTGTATTTAATACCTGCGGCGTCGAGATGGGTTTTAACTTCTTTAAAATGTGTTTCACATTCTTCGCAAAGGTAGTCAATAACAACCGGTGCGTTTTTTGCAATATCTTTACAAACGGGGGATTTGCAGTCAAGAATTCGCATTGGGTTGCGTTCGAGGCGGTCTTTACAAGTGGCGCAAAGATTTTGGATATTGGCTTTAAAATATTCTTTTAAAGCGGCTTGATAATTTTTGCGACATTCGGGACAGCCAATAGAGTTAATTTCCAAAGAGATTTTCTCAATGCCAATATTATCAAGCACCTGTTTTGCAAGGGCAATCACTTCGGCATCGGCGTTGGGGCTTTTGGCGCCAACACATTCAACACCAAATTGATGGAACTCACGAAGGCGACCTGCTTGGGGCTTTTCGTAACGGTAGCAACCGCCCACGTAACAAACTTTTAAAGGCAAGGGACCGTTAGTGAGCCCGTTTTCAAGCACCGAGCGAATAACACCTGCTGTAAGTTCGGGGCGAAGTGTTATTGAACGACCACCCTTATCGTCAAAAGTGTACATTTCTTTTTGAACAACATCGGTAGTGTCGCCAACACTTCTTTTAAAAACTTCGGTATGTTCAAAAACAGGAACACGAATTTCTGAAAAGCCAAAAAGACGTGCTGTTTCAAGCATTTTATTTTCCACAAACTGCCATTTATAACTGTCAGTCGGGAGTATATCGTTAGTGCCTTTTACGGCACGGTTGATTTCAGCC
>SVOX01000039.1 GCA_015066165.1 Oscillospiraceae bacterium
TCTTTGCGGTCTTGGTCAAACAGCTCCAAACCCTGTTCTTTCAACACTCAACTTCTTCCGTGATGAATATGTTGCTCACGTTGTTGATAAGAAGTGCCCTGCAGGCGTATGTAAAGATCTTCTTACCTTTACTATCGATCAAGATAAGTGTATCGGTTGCGGTGTATGTGCTAGAAACTGCCCTGTAAACGCTATCACAAAGACTGATTACGTAGCGCCCGGTCACAAACTTCCGTCATACACTATCGATGCTGATAAGTGCGTTAAGTGCGGTGTTTGTATGGGTAACTGTAAGTTTAAAGCAATTAGTAAGCAATAAGAAAGGGGCCTTAAATAATGGATATGATAAATGTTAAAATTAATGGTATTGCTGTAAGTGTACCTAAGGGCTCTACTGTTTTAGATGCTGCCCGTAAAGCAGGTATTGAAATTCCAACCCTTTGCTTTATGAAAGAAAAGAACGAAATCGGCGCTTGCCGTATTTGCGTTGTTGAAGTAAACGAAGGTAGAGGTTTCCGTGTTGTAACCGCTTGTGTTTACCCTGTGAGCGAAGGTATGGAAGTTCTTACCAATACTGAAAAAATTCAAAAAGCAAGAAAAACAACTCTTGAACTTATTCTCTCTACTCATGAGAAAAAGTGTCTTTCATGCGCACGTTCAACAAACTGCGAACTTCAAAAACTTTGCCTTGATTATGGCGTTGATGAAGGCGCATTTGCAGGTTTCAAACCCGAATATGAACTTGACTGCAGCACACCTCACCTTGTAAGAGACAATAATAAGTGTATTCTTTGCCGTCGTTGTGTTGCTGCTTGTAACGAACAATACGTTGGCGTTATTGGTGCTAACAACCGTGGTATTGATACAAATATCGGTACACCATTTGAAGTTGGTCTTTCAAACGTTCCTTGTATTTCTTGCGGTCAATGTACTGTTGTATGTCCTACCGGCGCATTGGTTGAAAAAGACGATACTGATAAGATTTGGGAAGCTTTGGCTGACGAAACCAAGCACGTTGTTGTTCAGACTGCTCCTTCAGTTCGTGCTACATTGGGCGAATGCTTTGGCAACGCTATTGGTACTAATGTTGAAGGTAAAATGGTTGCTGCATTGCGCCGTTTGGGCTTTGACCGTGTATTCGATACCAACTTTGCGGCAGACCTTACAATCGTTGAAGAAGCTAACGAATTGGTTGAAAGAATTAACAATGGCGGCACATTGCCAATGATTACTTCTTGCTCACCTGGTTGGGTTAAGTTCTGCGAATACTACTATCCGGATATGATTAACCATCTTTCAACTTGTAAGTCACCTCAACAAATGGCTGGTGCCGTTATTAAGACTTACTATGCTGAAAAAATGGGTATTGATGCTAAAGATATCGTTTCAGTTTCAGTTATGCCTTGTACTGCTAAGAAGTTTGAAATCGGCAGAGAAGACCAATCTGCTGCAGGTGTTCCCGACGTTGATATTGCTATTACAACTCGTGAACTTGCAAAAATGATTGACCGTGCAGGTATTCAATTCAATATGTTACCTGATGAAGAATTCGATTCACCTTTGGGCGAAGATACCGGTGCTGCCGTTATCTTTGGTGCAACAGGCGGTGTTATGGAAGCGGCTTTACGTACTGCTAATGATTGGCTTACAGGTAAAGACAATACCGAAATCGACTTTGAGGCAGTTCGTGGTACACAAGGCCTTAAAGAAGCGGCTGTTACAATTAACGGCAACGAAATCAAGGTGGCTGTTGCTTCAGGTGCGGCTGCTGCTAAATGTGTAATGGATATGATGAAGGCAGGCAATCCTAAGGGCTGGACCTTTGTTGAAATTATGGGATGCCCGGGCGGTTGTGTAAACGGCGGCGGTCAACCTATCCATCCGCAAAGCGTTCGTGATACTGTTGACCTTAAGGCAGTTCGTGCTAAAGCACTTTATGACCAAGATAAGTCAATGGCTATCCGTAAGTCACACGAATCTCCTGTAGTTAAGAAACTCTACGAAGAATGGTATGACGGTTTTGGCGGTCATAAAGCACACCACGATTTACATACAAGCTATGTAGCACGTGAAAAATATTCTAAGTAAATTAAAAAATCCCGCTTCGGCGGGATTTTTTAATTCGGAATTATAGTGTAAAAAGGATTATCATTGGTTGCTATTACAAAAAAAGATAATAAGTAAAAGGGGAGACCATCGGTCTCCCTAAATGTTTTACTCATCGTTACAGCAAGCGTTTCTTCTAAAAAGAAGTGAAATGCACCACACACCCGCCAAAGCGATTACGGTGTAGATTATTCTGCTGATTATTGCAGTACTGCCACCGAATGCCCAAGCAACAAGGTCAAAACTGAAAAGGCCGACAAGTCCCCAGTTGAGTGCGCCGATGATTACAAGAATTAAGCAAATTTTATCAAACATTTTTATCAACTCCTTTAAGTCAATAATATGTTTTGCTAAATTTTCAAAATTATTCAAAAAATAAAACCTTTCTTTCGAAAGGTTTTAAAATTTTTATTCAATATTTAAAATATCGTTCATATCGTAAAGACCTTGCGGTTTATCTGCAACAAACTTTGCCGCCCTTAAAGCGCCAACCGCAAAAACTTGTTTTGAGTGCGCTGCGTGGGAAAGTGTTATAACTTCGTCACGACCTGCAAATATTACGTCGTGTTCGCCAACAATTGTTCCGCCGCGAACTGAATGTATTCCAATTTCGCTTTTGGGGCGTTTGGCACGTTTTGAATGACGGTCGTACTCGTAAGTGTATTTGTCGTCAAAAACGGTATTTACGGCATTTGCAAGCATTATAGCAGTGCCTGAAGGTGCATCTATCTTTTGATTGTGATGTTTTTCAATAATTTCAACATCAAAACCTTCTCCCAAAATATTTGCTGCTCTTTTAGCCAAAGAACAAAGCAAATTAACACCCAATGACATATTGAAGGTGAAAAATACAGGAATTTCTTTTGAAGCCAATTTTATTTTTTCAATTTGGATATCGCTAAAACCTGTTGTTGCAATCACAATGGGAAGTTTTTTGAGTTTTGCATAGTCAAGCATATCGTCAAGCAAGGCGGGATTTGAAAAATCAATAATAACGTCGGCTTCTACATTTATTTCCGAAAAAGTGGGGAATAGGGGGAAGTTTGCGCCGTTATTGAATTTGTCAACACCTGCTACAATTTTAATATCTGCAGTGTCAAGGGCACAGTCATAAATATTTTTACCCATTTTGCCACTTGCACCCACAAGAATTGCCTTTATCATTATTTCACATCCTAAAGTTTATAATAGGTTACATTCCTTTAGTTTGGCTATTAAACGCTCTTTGTTGGCTTGGTCCATAGGATAAAGCGGTAAACGACAGTCGCCCACGTTTTGACCCAAAAGATTCATAGCAGTTTTTACGGGAATAGGGTTTACGTCGTAAAACATAGCGTTCATAAGACCTAAATATTTGTTTTGAAGTTGCATTGCTTCTTTTGTATTTCCTTTTAAATACAAATCGCAAATATTGTGAACTTCAGCGGGGAGAATATTTGAAAGAACCGAAATAACACCAATACCGCCAAGTGATAAAATAGGCACAGTTTGGTCGTCGTTACCGGAATAAATATCTAAATCGTCACCGCAAAGATATTTAATTTCTGCCACTTTTGAAATATCGCCCGATGCTTCTTTAGTGGCTACAATTCTTTCGTGTTTTGAAAGTTCCTTGTAAGTTTCGGGTTTGATGTCAACACCTGTACGTGATGGTACGTTATAAAGAATAATTGGTTTACTTACACGGTCGGCAATGTAGTTGTAGTGGTGCACAAGGCCGTTTTGTGAAGTTTTGTTGTAGTATGGAGTAACCATAAGCAATGCGTCAGCACCAAGTTTTATAGCATCATTGCAAAGTTCAACCGAGTAAACTGTATCGTTACTACCGGTACCTGCAATTATCGGAACACGTTTGTTTGTGGCTTTAATAGCGGTTTCAATAACTTTAAGGTGCTCGTCGTAGCGAAGGGTTGATTTTTCACCTGTGGTACCGCAAATTACCAAAGCGTCAACTCCGCCTTTTATTTGACTGTCAACAAGGGTTTCAAGACCGCTCCAATTAACCGAGCCATCCTTGTTCATTGGGGTTACAAGCGCTGTAGCGCAACCTTCGAAAATGCGTTGTTTCAAAACAATCACTCCTAAAAAATTAATCCATATAACCTTTAGCGCAAAGAAGTTCGGCAAGTAATACCGCACCGCCCGCTGCGCCTCTTAATGTATTATGCGAAACACAAACGAATTTATAATCGTATTGTGAATCTTCACGAAGACGGCCAATTGAAACTGCCATACCTTTTTCGTTGTCACGCGTGAGTTTGGTTTGTGGCATATCGTCTTCTGTGTAGTAGTTAAGGAATTGCTTTGGAGCCAAGGGGAGTTCGAGTTCTTGCGGGTCGCCCTTAAACTCTTTCCAAGTTTCAAGTATTTGTTCTTTGGTTGGCTTGTTTTTAAATGTAACGTAAACAGCAGCCATGTGACCGTCTGACACAGGAACACGCAAACATTGCGCAGTGAATTTTGGGCTGTTGGCAGGTACAATTTCGCCGTTTTCAATTTTACCCCAAATCTTAAGCGGTTCTTTTTCACTTTTTTCTTCTTCGCCGCCGATATATGGAATAACGTTATCAATCATTTCGGGCCATCTTTCAAAGGTTTTACCCGCACCTGAAATTGCTTGGTATGTACAAACCAAAACCTTATCAACGCCAAATTTATCAAGCGGGTAGAGAGCCGGAACATAACTTTGTAAAGAACAGTTGGATTTAACAGCAATAAAACCACGCTTTGTGCCAAGGCGTTCTTTTTGCGATTTAATAATCTCGGCATGGTCGGCGTTGATTTCGGGAATAATCATTGGAACGTCTGCTGTAAAGCGGTGAGCCGAGTTATTTGAAATTACGGGGCATTCGTGTTTAGCATAAGTTTCTTCCAATGCTTTGATTTCATCTTTTTTCATATTAACTGCACAAAATACAAAATCAACTTTTGAAACAATTTCGTCAATGTCTTTTTGAGCATCTAAAACAGGCATATCGGCAAATTTTTCGGGCATAGCGGTTGTCATTGCCCAACGGTTGCCAACGGCTTCTTTGTATGATTTACCTGCCGAATTAGCACTTGCTGCCAATGCAGTAACGTTAAACCAAGGATGGTCTTGGAGCAAGAGCGCAAAGCGCTGACCTACCATACCTGTAGCACCAATAATACCTACGTTAAATTTTTTCATTTTAAACAATCCTTTCAAAAATGCAAAATGTGCTTGATATATTATAAAATATACAATATAATATATTACACATACACATTAATCATACCATTTATAGTATGGTTTGTCAAATTTTTTTATGGGAGTTTTTATGAAAACAAGCGATTTTTATTACGATTTACCGCCTGAACTTATTGCTCAAACCCCAATCGAGCCAAGAAACACTTCACGTCTTTTGAAGTTGGATAAAATTTCGGGTGAAATAGAGCACACTTCTTTTGATAATTTGTCATCTTTTTTAAAGAAAGGTGACTGTTTGGTGCTTAATAATACACGTGTTTTACCTGCACGACTTTTTGGCACACGTAAAGATACGGGTGCAGTTGTAGAATTTGTGCTTTTAAAACAAAAAGGTGTAAATCTTTGGGAATGTTTGGCAGGTCCCGGTAAAAAAGCAAAAGAGGGATATGAGTTTGAGTTTTCGGCTGAACTTACCGCCACAGTTCGACAAGTTTTGCCCGACGGTAATCGAATTGTTGAATTTTTCCCAAAAGGTGAATTCTTTTCGGTTATTGATAAGGTTGGACAAATGCCATTGCCTCCGTATATTAAAGAGAAATTAGAAGATAAAGAACGCTATCAAACAGTTTATTCAAAGGAATTGGGTTCGGCGGCGGCACCAACTGCAGGTCTTCATTTTACTAACGAAATGTTAGAACAACTTGAAAATTTGGGTATAAAAATTGCTTACGTTACTTTACACGTGGGACTTGGAACGTTTCGTCCTGTTAAGGTTGAAAACATAACCGAACATAAAATGCACTCTGAACATTATGTAATTTCAAAAGAAACGGCAGATATTATCAACCAAACCAAACAAAATGGCGCTAGAGTAATATGTGTTGGTACTACAAGTTGCCGAACGGTTGAAAGTGCATATCAAAAATTTGGCGAAATTAAAGAATGCACGGATGATACAAGTATTTTTATTTATCCCGGTTATAAATTCGGTTGTATGGACGGACTTATCACAAATTTCCATTTACCCGAAAGTACACTCATTATGTTGGTTTCAGCGTTTGCGGGATATGATAACACAATGAACGCTTATAAAAAGGCGGTTGAAGAAAAATACCGTTTCTTTAGTTTTGGCGACGCAATGTTGATTTTGTAACACAAAATCAACAGGTAAGAAGTAAAAGGTAATAGTGAAGAGGAAAATGTGAAATATGTACGAATATATTTTATTTGATTTAGACGGCACTTTGACCGACCCTGCTATCGGTATTACCAACGGTGTTATGTATGCTTTGGAAAAATACGGCATAAAGGTTGAAGACCGTAAGCAACTTTACTGTTTTATAGGTCCGCCATTGATAGATGCTTTTATGAAGTACTACGGCTTTTCAGAAAGTGATGCTAAACAGGCGGTGGCTTACTACCGTGAGTTTTTCAGACGCACGGGCATTTATGAAAACCGTGTGTACGACGGGGTAGAAGAAATGCTTGAAACCCTTAAAAAAAGCGGTAAAATATTAATTTTAGCAACCTCAAAACCACAAGAATTTGCCGAAATTGTGTTAAATCATTTTGATTTAATGAAGTATTTTGACTGTGTTGTGGGTGCAACCTTTGACGGCACGCTTAATTATAAGAGTGACGTTATAAGAGTGGCACTCCAGCGTGGTAAGGTTTCAGATATTGAAAAAGCGGTTATGATAGGCGACCGTCACCATGATATTGAGGGTGCAAACCAAAATAATTTAAAATCGGTAGGTGTTTTATACGGCTTTGGCGACCGCAAAGAGCTTGAAAATGCGGGTGCTCATTATTTGGCAAAAACACCAAAAGATTTACTTGAAATATTAATTAAAAATTAGGAGATAAAATGTTTAAACTGTTAAAACAAGAGGGTGCTGCACGGCGTGGCGAGTTTGTTACCAACCGTGGCACTGTGCAAACTCCCGCATTTATGAACGTTGCAACCTGTGGCGCTATTAAAGGTGCGGTTTCAGCCCAAGACCTTAAAGAACTTGGTTGCCAAGTAATGCTTTCAAACACCTACCATTTGCATATCCGCCCCGGTGACGAAGTGGTAAAGCAGTGTGGCGGTTTGCATACTTTTTCTACTTGGGACGGACCAATTCTTACCGATAGCGGCGGTTTCCAAGTTTTTTCGCTTTCATCACTTCGCAAAATTGAAGAAGAAGGCGTAACCTTTGCTTCCCACGTTGACGGCAAACGTATTTTTATGGGACCTGAAGAGAGTATGAGAATTCAGTCTAATTTGGGTTCTACAATAGCAATGGCGTTTGATGAATGTGTTGAAAACCCCGCTGAATATAATTATTCAAAGCAGTCGTGTGAACGTACAACACGTTGGCTCAAGCGTTGTAAAGAAGAAATGGCGCGACTTAACTCTTTGCCCGACACAATAAATCGTGAACAAATGCTTTTTGGTATTAATCAAGGTTGCACTTACAACGATTTGCGTATAAATCATATGAAAGAAATCGCCGAACTTGACCTTTCGGGGTATGCTATTGGCGGTTTGGCGGTGGGTGAACCCGCCCCGGTTATGTATGACGTAATTGAACACGTTGAACCCTTTATGCCAAAGGATAAAATCAGGTATCTAATGGGTGTTGGAACACCGGCTAACATACTTAACGCAGTTGAGCGTGGTGTAGATTTGTTTGACTGTGTAATGCCAAGCCGTAACGCCCGCCACGGCCATCTTTTCACAAGCGAAGGTATTATTAACATAAACAATAAAAAGTATGAGTTTGATATGCGACCGATTGACGAAAAGTGCGGTTGCCCCGTTTGCTCAAGATATTCAAGAGCATATATTCGCCACCTTTTAAAAAGTCAGGAAATGTTGTCGCAAAGACTGCTTGTTATGCATAATTTGTGGTTTTATAATCATCTGATGGTTGATATTAGAAATGCACTTGATAATGGTACTTTTAGTGAATTTAAACGTGAAAAGGAAGAAATTTACTCAAAACGAATATGATACTTGCATTTTTAAAACTAATGCGGTATAATAATATCAATAATTTTGAAAGGATTTTTTAAAAATGAACTTTATTTTACCACTTGCAGAAACTACTACACAACCAAAGGGTATGAGCCCCGTCGTTTTAATCATTTTTTATGTTTTGATTTTCGGTGCGCTTTACTTCTTTATGCTTCGTCCTCAAAAGAAAAAACAAAAAGAAGAAAAGAAGATGCGTGAAAATCTTCAAGTTGGCGATGAGGTTGTAACCATTGGCGGTGTTTACGGTAGAGTTATCTCTTTAAAAGAAGATACAATGGTTATTGAATCTTTAAGTGACCACAGTAAACTCACTTTTGCACGTTGGGCTTTGCAAACAAATCTCACAGTTCACGATGATGTGCCCGATAAAAAGAAATAAAAAGTAATATGTTTTGTCCCTTCCGAATATAATTTACTGTTCGGGAGGGAATTTTTTATGGATTTTAAAAAATTTGATTACATAATGTCTTTGAAGGCGTTGTTTATTTGGGGGATTTCAAGTGCAGCGTGTGTTTTTATATTTGCGGCGGTTATGTATTTTTTAGAGAGCGGATATGAATATTCGCCGTTGTTTGCTACGGTATCACTTGGAGTTGGCTGCTTTTTCGCTTCTTGGTTTTTAGGACGTAAAATTGGCAAAAAAGGTATTGTTATTGGACTTTTGGTCGGGAGTGCGGTTTTTATTGTAGCAACTCTAATAACTCTTATTGTAAATAGCGGCGGTTTGAGTATTCACTCGTTACTGCGTTTTATAATATTCTTATTGTCATCAATGATAGGCGCAATTATTGGCGTTAACCAAAACGGAAATAAAAAATACATATAACAAAAAACTCCCGAGAAATCGGGAGTTTTGTTTATTCGTTTACTATGCTTTCATATACTTTTTCAAAATCTTGTGTTGCGGTTTGCGAAGTTTCAATATTTTTTGAAATTTGTTCTCGTGTAGCATCGAGTGAGCCGAGAAGAACATCAACTTCCTTAATAAAGTTTTCAGATGTTGATCTAATGCTTTGACGAAGTTCATTGAGTGAAATATGTGCTTCTTCAATGGCAGAAATATTTTTCTCAACTTCGCTTTTTGCTAGAGAAGAATTTTGTTGAGCGCTTGACATTACAACCTGTGCATTGGCTTGTGATACCAAGTAAAGTTTACCAATATTTTCTGATAAGCGTTCAATTTCTTCAGTTTTTTGTGAAATGGAATCTAACTTTTCGCTTAAATCATTTTTTTCTTCCAAAAGTTTTTGGTAATTTTCTTTAGAAATGTTGAGCTCGTTTTCTAACTCTTGTGTTTTTTGATTTAATTCTTCGGTTTTATTTTTAAATTTTCTTTGTAATCTTTCAATGTAATTTATTACATCGTCACAGTTGAATCCAAATAAGCTTTTCTTAAATCCAATAGCCATTTTTAACTTCCTTTCAATGCGAGTACAAACATTATATCACAGTAAAAATAGAATTACAAGAGAAATTTTAAAGGTTGACATAATTCTTTATTTGTGGTAAAGTATTAATGTAAATAAAATTTAATAATTATGCACTATGCTCAACACCTTGAAAACAAGGATGTTGTTTTTTACGCCTTTTTTACTTGGTTTACATAACAACATTAAATTACACTATGTTGTTGTATGTTGTTTTCCTATGCACCAAATGTTGTTTGGAATATCTTGTCCGCCTTTTGCATAGTATTCTTTGAAGGTGAGTGATAATATGCAAAAGGGAAGAGTTTTAAGTTTAAGAAGGTTTGGAATTGGTGATTTTTTAAAACAAAATTCTTTTTTAATTATATTAAGTTTTTGTTTTATTGTTGGTGTTTTATTGGGAACGTTTTTCTTTAAAGATATAAAGTTCTTGAGTGAATATCCAAAAAATTTTATAAATAATTACATATCACTTCGTAGCGACAAATCATTTATTTATATTTTATTTTCTTCGGCTTTGTCGTTTTGGTCGGTACTGTTTTTAACGTTTTTGTTTGGCTGTGGTTTTTTTGGAGTTGTTGCAGTTCCGTGTATTGTAATTTTGCAAGGTTTCTTCAACGGCGGAATTACGGCTTATCTTTATTCTGAGTTTGCGCTTAAAGGCATTGCTTTTAATGCGGTGGTTTACGTTCCGTCTATTTTGGTGTTTACAATAGTTTTAATTGTGGCTTCACGTGAATCAATACGTTTTTCCTTAAAACTTTCTGGACTTACTTTAAATAAAACAATGCCTTTTGACCTTAGTGAAAATTTTAAAGATTTTGGCATTAAATACATTATTTTTGCAATAGTAACTTTTTTATCTTCACTTATAGATGCCGGAATTTCGGCGACTGTTATGAAATATTTTACATTTTAAAAGGAGGGGAGCAGTATGACAGAAAGTTTAGAACGGTTTAAAAATCATTTAATACTTAATAAAAAATCTTCAAGCAGTACGGTTGAAGCGTATGTTCGTGACGTAAAACAATTTATGGAATACTGCGAACTTTCAAATCTTTCTAAAATAAAAAACAAAACAATTACTGAATATATTGACTCTTTAAATAAGTCACAAGCCACAAAACTTCGCATAATCGCTTCGTTACGCGCTTACTTTAATTACTTAATTGAGTTAGGTCACTGTGTGGACAACCCCACCAATTCAATTAAATTTAAAAAAGAAAAAAGTAGTAAATTAGGTGTTTTGGAAGCCGGTGAAATTGTACTTTTGTTATCCCAACCAAGCGGTGACGATTTTAAAAGTATACGTGATAAGGCAATGCTTGAACTTTTGTATGCTACAGGTATCAAAGTTTCGGAACTTTTAAACGTTAAAATTTGTGACCTGAATTTAACAATTGGTATTTTGCATCTAAAAAACGGTGAAAAAGAGCGTATAGTGCCAATTTATCCTGCGGCGGTAAAATCACTTGAAGATTACATAGAAAACGCCCGTACAGCCATTGTAGAAAGCGAACAAGAGGATTTGTTATTCACAAACCTTAACGGAAAACCAATGTCAAGACAGGGCTTTTGGAAAATTATTAAATTCTATGCTCAAAAAGCAGGTATAAAACAAGAAATAACGCCTCAAACACTGCGCCATTCCTTTGCGGCACACCTACTTGAAAACGGTGCAAAACTTCAAGATATTAAAGAGATGCTCGGGCATAGTGATATTTCTTCAACCCAAGTATATGCCCAATTTGTTAAAAATAA
>SVOX01000040.1 GCA_015066165.1 Oscillospiraceae bacterium
TCGGCAATATCGAAAAAGTCAGTATATTCGCTTACCTCGATAATCTTATGCACTTGCGTTTGGACCGTATAACAAAAGCCCAAATCACCGACCAAAAAGCAAGGCATTTCAGCGAGGTAAGCGAATATACTGACTTTTTCGATATTGCCGATTATACAAGTAAACTTTTTGGTATGTTTACGGGTGAAATTGGCGAAATAGAACTTTGTTGTAAGCGTGAAATTGCAAAAACTGTTGCCGACCGTTTTTCAGAAAATATTTTTATTACAAACGTTACCGAAAAAGAATTTTGCTTTTCTTACAAGGCGGTCGTAAGTGAAGCGTTGGTGACTTTTATTATGAATTTTGGCGACGGAATAAAGGTTTTAAAACCAAAACAACTGCAAGATATGATAACTAACCGCGCGAGTGAAATATTAAATATATATAAAAATTAAAAATATACTTGCCGAATTAGAAAATATTTGATACAATATTAAGGTATTTTGTCACAGGGGAGTTGAAACAATGGTAGCAAAAGGTTTCGATAACGAAAAATATATACGGCTTCAGTCGCAAAAAATAAGAGACAGAATTGCCAAATTCGGCGATAAACTCTATCTTGAATTTGGCGGCAAACTTTTTGACGATTATCACGCCGCAAGAGTTTTGCCCGGCTTTGAACCTGATGCAAAGGTGAAAATGCTGATGGAACTTAAAGACGAGGCCGAAGTTGTTATTGTTATCAATGCCGACGCTATTGAAAAAAACAAACGGCGTGGCGACCTTGGTATAACCTACGATTTAGAAACGTTACGTCTTATTGACGCTTTTCGTCAAATAGGGCTTTTTGTTGGCAGTGTGGTTATCACTTGTTACACAGGTCAACCTTCGGCTCAAAATTTTGAAAAGCGTTTAACTTCTTTGGGTATTACTGTTTACAGGCATTACCCTATTGTTGACTACCCTTCAAATATTCCGTTTATTGTAAGTGACGACGGTTTCGGCAAAAATGATTATGTTAAAACTTCGAGAAAATTGGTAATTGTTACTGCACCCGGTCCCGGAAGCGGTAAAATGGCTACCTGCCTTTCGCAGTTGTACCACGAAAACAAGCGTGGTGTTAAAGCGGGTTATGCCAAGTTTGAAACTTTTCCAATTTGGTCAATTCCGTTAAAACACCCTGTAAATGTGGCTTATGAAGCCGCTACGGCAGACCTTGACGACGTTAATATGATAGACCCCTTCCATTTGGAAGCATACGGGGAAACTACCGTTAACTACAACCGTGATATTGAAATTTTCCCCGTACTTAATTCAATACTTGAAACAATTTTAGGCGAGTCACCTTATAAAAGTCCTACCGATATGGGCGTTAATATGGCAGGTTTTGCAATTTTTGATGATAAAGCGGTGAGTGATGCTGCAAAACAAGAAATTATTCGCCGTTATTACAACACCCTTGTCAGTGTAAGACAAGGTATGGGTGAAGCAACAGACGCCAGTAAGATAGAACTTTTGATGAAACAGGTGGGCGTTAATAAAAAAGACCGTCCCGTTGTGGAAGCGGCTCTCAAAAAAGCCGAAGAAACAAACGGTCCCGTTGCAGCTTTGCAATTATCTGACGGTACAATTGTTACAGGTAAAACTTCAAGTCTTTTGGGTGCTTCTTCTGCACTTTTGCTTAACTGTTTAAAAGTGTTGGCAGGTATTTCAGACGATATTAATCTAATATCTCCAACCATTATTGAACCGATTCAAAAACTCAAAACCGAAATTTTGGGTAACCACAACCCACGTCTCCATACCGACGAAGTGTTAGAAGCACTTTCAATTTGTGCGGCAACAAGTGACGTTGCTAAAAAGGCGTTGGAACAAGCACACAAACTGAAAGGTTTGGAAGCGCACTCAACCGTAATTCTTTCCCGTGTTGATGAAAACGTGTTTAAAAAATTGGGTGTAAATATTACTTTTGAACCAAAATACCAAACTAAAAAACTTTATCATAATTAGTGTGGTTTAGGACAGTCTTTACTATAGGGCTGTCCTTTTTGTTTTTGTAATATGAACCTAAAGCAATTCATTACCTTTGGAAAATGCCGAAATTTTGTGAATTTTTACCAAAATTTTAAATAAAAGTTATAACTGTATATTTTGTTTTTAACAAAAATCACTTGAAAACGACATTTTTTATTGGTATAATAGAAGATGAAAGAATTATTAAAGTGGGAGTGATATTTTTTGAAAAGCAAAAAATGTGTCGCAATGCTCTTGGCTGGCGGACAGGGTAGCCGATTGGGAGTGTTGACCAGTAAAATTGCAAAACCCGCAGTTCCTTACGGTGGAAAGTACAGGATTATAGACTTTCCGCTCTCTAACTGTACCAATTCAGGTATTGATACAGTTGGTATTTTAACTCAATATAAACCGCTCGAACTTAACGACTATGTGGCATCGGGCAAACCTTGGGACTTAAACCGTACCGATGGCGGTGTTCATATTTTGCCGCCGTATCATAATCAGCAGGGCGGTAATTGGTATAAAGGTACCGCTAATGCAATTTATCAAAACCTTGAGTTTTTAGAGCGTTACAACCCTGAATACGTACTTATACTTTCGGGTGACCACATTTATAAGATGGATTATTCCGAAATGTTAACTCAACATATTGAAACCGAAGCTGACTGCACTATAGCCGTTTTAGACGTTTCTTTGGAAGAGGCATCTCGTTTTGGTATAATGAACGCTTATGACGACGGTACAATTTATGAGTTTGAAGAAAAACCCAAAAAGCCAAAAAGCACTTTGGCTTCTATGGGTATATATATCTTCACTTGGGAAAAGTTACGCCATTACCTTACCGAAGATGAAAAGAACCCTGATTCTTCAAATGACTTTGGTAAAAATATTATTCCAATGATGCTTAATGACAACCAATTATTAAAGGTTTACCGCTTTAACGATTATTGGAAAGACGTTGGTACGGTTGATTCTTTGTGGGAAGCAAACCTTGACCTGCTTAATCCAAAAATCAACCTTAATCTTGCTGATAAGAATTGGAAAATCTATTCCAAAAATACAGGTATGCCTCCGCAATATATTTCAGAAAATGCGGTTGTTGAAAATTCCTTGGTGACCGACGGTTGTGAAATTTACGGCAAGGTGGATTATTCGGTTCTTTTCAAAAATGTTACAGTTGAAGACGGTGCCGAAGTGCTTTATTCACTTGTTATGCCTGGTGCGGTTATTAAAAGCGGCGCCAAAGTACAATACAGCATAATCGCTGAAAACAGCGTTATAGAAGAAGGCGCAGTTGTAGGTGAAGAACCAAATGCAAGCGGTGATGAAAATTGGGGAATTGCCGTTGTTGGTGATAATATTACTGTTGGTAAAAATGCAAAAATTACCGCAAGTCAAATGATTACCGAAGATGTGAAGGAGGGTGCAAAAATATGAGAACTTCAAGTTTAGCAGGTTTGATTTTCGCCAATTCTGATGACAAACTTAAAAAACTTACAGCCAATCGTTCAATGGCATCTGTACCGTTTGGCGCAAGATACCGCATAGTTGACTTTGCACTTTCTAATCTTGTTAATACAGGTGTTACGTCGGTTGGTATTATAACAAGAGAAAATTACCGTTCACTTATGGACCACGTAGGCAACGGTATTTCTTGGGATCTTGACCGTAAAAACGGCGGTGTGTATTTTATTCCGCCTTATTACAAACGTGGAGTCAAACGCTTTGTAGGTACAGTGTCTGCAATAGCCGGCTCAACCGATTATATTGAAAAATGCGGTGCCGATTATATTGTACTTTACGATTCTCACGTAATTGCCAACATAGATTTGGCGGCGGCATTTAAACAACACAAAGAAACCGGTGCTGATGTTACTGTTGTTTATCATAACGGAATTTTGCCTGAAAAATCTACCGAAAAAATGATTTTGGGATTTGACAGCGAAAGCAGAGTTAACGATATTTCATTTAGTGAAGAATCAAAAGAAGTGTCGTTTGGTATAGGTGTTAGTATTATAGGCAAAGATTTGCTTTTAAAATTAATTAGCGAAGCCGATGAAGAAGGGCTTACAAGTTTTGCCCGTGAAGTTATTGCCGAAAAGGTAAACACCCTTAAAATTCACGGTTTTGAACATAAAGAATATGTTGCCGTTATGGATAATACTGCAACTTATTATGAAGCCAGTATGGCACTTTTGGAAACCGAAGTCAGAAAACAACTTTTCAATAAAAAACGTCCAATATTTACAAAAGTTCGTGACGGTATGCCAACACGCTACGGTGTTTCGGCAAAAGTTCAAAACTGCTTAATCGGTGACGACTGTGTAATTGAAGGAACTGTTAAAAACAGTATTTTATTCCGCGGTGTTAAAGTTGGGAAAGATGCTGTTGTAGAAAACTGTATTTTAATACAGGAAACAACCGTAGGCGAAGGCGCCACACTTTGTAACGTAATAGCCGATAAAAATGCTTCGGTTGACAAGGGTGTTGTGCTTAAAGGAACTGAAGAACGCCTTTGCTTTATAGATAAAAAACAAATACTTTAGGAGAAAAATATGAAAGTTTTATTTGCTTCAAGTGAAGCATACCCTTATGCTTGTTCGGGCGGACTTGCCGACGTTGCGGGTGCACTTCCCAAAGCACTTCGCAAAAGATTTGTAGGTTGCCGTATAATTTTACCGCTTTACGGTACAATTTCTGAAGAAATGCGCAAAAGTATGACTTTTGTTTGCAATATCACAGTGCCTGTTGCTTGGCGAAGACAGTACTGCGGTGTTTTTGAAGCCCATCTTGACGGTGTGATTTATTATTTTATAGATAATCAGTATTATTTTAACCGTGAAGGGCTCTACGGTTATTATGATGATGCCGAAAGATTTGCCTTTTTCTCACGTGCTGTTTTGGAAATATTACCGCATATAGATTTCAAACCCGATATTATTCACTGTAACGACTGGCAAACTGCGCTTATTCCGGTTTATCTTAATGCCTTTTATAAACAAAACGAAGTTTATAAAAATATTAAAACCGTATTTACAATTCATAATATTCAGTACCAAGGCAAGTACGGCGATGAACTTTATGGCGACGTTTTGGGCCTTCCCGATGATAATAGGGGCATAATGGAATATGACGGATGCATAAACTTAATGAAGGGCGGCATACAATGTTCTGATAAAATCACAACCGTATCCCCCACCTATTCAAAAGAAATTCTCAACCCGTTTTATTCCCACGGGCTTGACGGTATTCTTAAAAACTTTACCTTCAAACTTTCGGGTATTGTAAACGGTATTGACGTTGACGTCTATAACCCCGAAACCGATCCGCTGATTTACAAGAATTTCACTGTTTCAAATTTGGAACTCAAAGCCGAAAATAAAAAGCAACTTCAGAAAGAAGTCGGACTTCCCCAAAACCAAGACGTACCGCTTATCGGTATGGTTACACGCCTTGTAAAACATAAAGGTTTGGACCTTGTTAAATGTGTTTTTGAAGACATTTTGCAAAAGGATGTTCAAATAGTAATTTTGGGCTCGGGCGAATATGAGTTTGAAGAATTCTTTAGCAATATGGCTAAAAAATATCCCGAAAAAGTCAGCGTTATTTTGGGCTTCAAACCAAAACTTGCCCATTGTATTTATGCGGGAGCGGACATATTCCTTATGCCAAGTTTGAGTGAACCTTGCGGTTTGGCGCAAATGGTGGCACTTCGCTATGGCACTATTCCAATTGTTCGCAAAACGGGCGGTCTTAACGATACTATAAGAGATAGCGGCGACCAAAAGGGCAACGGCTTTACGTTTGCTAATTACAATGCCCACGATATGCTGACTGCTGTTTGGCGTTCACTTGAAGGTTACGCTCAAAAAGACGGCTGGGAAATTCTCAAAAAACGTGCAATGGCTTGTGATAATAGTTGGAAAACTTCAGCCAATGCGTATATACGTCTTTACAAAGAACTTTTAGGAAAATAATAAAAAAGGGTTGCTAAATTTCGGCAACCCTTTTATAATAATTTTATTAATGAATATGAGGTTGTTCTATGGTAGATATTTTAAAGTCTGTTTTGCTTGGTATTATTGAAGGTATAACCGAATGGTTGCCTATAAGCAGTACGGGCCATTTAATTGTGGCAGATGAGTTTATAAAACTTAATATGTCGGCTGAATTTATGGAAATGTTTAACGTTGTAATCCAACTTGGTGCGATTTTGGCGGTTGTTGTGATTTACTTTAAACAAATGTGGCCTTTTTCGCTTAAAAAAGAAGACCGTTACATAAAAAAAGATACTTTTTCAATGTGGTTTAAAGTTATAGTGGCAATTTTACCTGCCGCAATAATAGGTATTCCGCTTGATGATTTTTTTGAAGCAAAATTCCATAATTATATCGTTGTGGCATTAGCGCTTGTGATTTACGGCGTAGCGTTTATTGTAATTGAAAAGAAAAATAAAGCGCTTACCCCAAAAATAAACAGCATTTCGGAAATTTCTTATAAAACGGCACTTTTAATTGGTTGTTTCCAAGCGCTTTCTTTAATTCCAGGCACTTCACGTAGCGGTTCTACAATTTTGGGTGCAATTTTGTTGGGCGTTTCACGTGTTGCGGCGGCTGAATTTAGTTTTTATATGGCGGTTCCCGTAATGTTTGGCGCAAGTGCGATAAAACTTTTGAAATTTGGATTTAATTTTACAACACCGCAAATGATTATTTTGTTGGTTGGAATGATAACCGCTTTTGTTGTTTCGGTTGTTGCAATTAAGTTCCTTATTTCGTATATCAAAAAGCGTGATTTCTCGGCTTTTGGTTATTACCGTATAGTGCTTGGTGTAATAGTGTTGCTTTACTTTGTTTTAAAATAGGTGAATGTAAATGATAATTAAGAAGTTAAACTTAAAAGATTATTTCGGGAATTTAGAGGGTGAAAATCCCGTTTTAGAGGCATATTTGCCCGATGAAGTTATGAACAGAAAGGATTTTAAGCGTCCTTCAATGCTTATTTGCCCAGGTGGCGGTTATGGTGGGTGTTCTCCCCGTGAGGCAGAGCCGATAGCGCTTAACTTTTTGCCTGAGGGTTTTAACGTTTTTGTTTTAAAATATACTTGTGCACCTGCTCGTTTTCCAACACAAATTTGTGAAGTTGCGGCGGCTATGGAACTTATTTTTCAAAATGCACAAGAATGGCGTTGCGATACCCAAAAAATTTCAATAATGGGCTTTTCGGCAGGCGGACATTTGGCAGCGCATTACAGCACAAGTTTTGACTGTGTGGAAGTTAGGGAAAAATTCCCCGAAAGCAAAGCGCCCGCTTCTTCGGTTCTTTGCTACCCAGTTATTTCCGCAAAAGAAGGCAAATGTCATAAAGGGAGTTTTCAAAATCTTTTGGGGCATCACCCATTGTCAAACGAAGAAATGAAACGTTTCTCGTTAGAAAATGCGGTAAAAGAAAACACCCCACCGGCATTTATTTGGCATACTGCGTCTGATACGGTGGTTCCGGTGTATAGCAGTTTGATGTATGCTAATTCTTTGAGTGAGTATAATATTCCTTTTGAACTTCGCATTTTCCCTGAAGGGCAACACGGTGTTGCAACATGTGATGCTCAAACTCTTGATGATTACAAACCGTGTTATCCTTATGACAGGGTTTGGATTAAAGAAGCAATAGACTGGCTGAAATATATGAATTTGGCATAAAAATCCCCCTTTGGTAGCAATACCAAAGGGGTTTATTGTTTTATAAATATTTCCCGCTATGCCGTATCGTGCTTTGATGATAACCTAGCCAATAGCCAGGGTGGGTGCCCGCCGCACAGCTTCGCGCTCCCTTCTTCCGAACTCGGCACCGCCGCGGGAGGTCTGCAAGCCCACTGCACGAGAAAAGGCCCCGATTAAAAGAGTGTAGGGTTATATAAAGCACGACACGGCATAACGGAAAATAAATAATCTTTTTGTGTTTTGTTTCACTCTCTCGGAGTACTTTTGTACGCCTTCGAGCGATTCAACTTTACAAAACAGTGAAAATCTTTATTTATTTATATTTAAAAAATTTTTGCATTACCGATTACTTTCTTATTATATCACATTTTCAAATTTTTTCAATACTGCTTGACATGTAAATTTTGGGGTGTTACAATAAATTTGCTTTAAGCAAAGGTTTTTGGTGGCAAATTTTTAATTTGTCTTAAATTGGAATAAGGGTGAAAGTCCCTTGCGAACTCGTCGCCGTAATTTGCGTAAAGGTTCTTCATTATGTCACTGCGTTTTGTGGGAAGGCGAAGAACTCGAGATTCCCGAAACTCTCGCGCATTAAGTCGGAATACAGGCCTTAAACTATCGGTACAAATGTGTCACGAGTAATTGACGGTGTATTTGGCTTAGTTTCCTTTTTGTATTGGGGTTTCTATATCTGCTTACATCTCCGTTTGTATTGATGCTTGAAAGTATAATACAAAGGAGTTTTTTATTTATGAAAAAAACAATTATTATGAAAACAGTGGCAGTTCTTGCAGTAATATCAATGCTGTTTTGCATTACTGCGTGTGGCGGGCAAAAAGCAAGTCAGGGCGAAAAAAATATAACAGTTACAGTTGTATATGCCGAGAAAACCAACAAGAAATTTGAAATTTCTACTACTGCCGAAAATTTGGGCGATGCTTTGTTGCAAGAAAAAATCGTAACCGAAGAAGAACACAAAACCGGTTTTTACACCACAATAGACGGTGTTCGTGCTGACTATACGCTTGATAAGGCGTGGTGGTGTATTACAAAGAACGGCGAAATGACAACAGCAGGCGCTAACGATTTAAGTATAGCAGACGGTGAAAGTTTTGAAATCACACATACACCTGCCTAAACTTCGCGAAACAATTGTCATTACGCTTTTGGGCGTTTTGATGTACGTTTCGCAAGTTATAATGGCTTCGCTACCTAATATTGAATTGGTTTCGTTTTTAATAATAATCGTTGCTCGAAAATTTGGGTTTAAATCGTTGTTTTCGGTTTATATTTTTGTTTTTTTGGAAGTTCTAACTTACGGATTTGCTCAATGGGTAATAAGTTACTTGTATGTTTGGGCAATTTTGGCGGTGTTAGTTTGCTTGTTTAGAAAAATTGAAAGCCCGATTTTTTACTCTGTGTTGTCTTCGGGGTTTGGCTTTTTGTTCGGTGTGCTGTGTTCACCTGTGAGTTTTTTTGTGGGTGGTTTCGGGTACGGTATATCATGGATAATTAGCGGACTCTGGTTTGATTTTTTACACGGGTGCGGCAACTTTTTATTAACTTTTTTGCTTTACAAGCCCATAACAAAGGTGTTAAATAAGGCAATTTAAAGCGGAATTCTCTTGGCAGTAGAGTGCAAATTTTTGCTCTACTGCCATTTGGTTTTTTAGTAGAGAAAATAAAAGGGCGTTTAGGTTGAAAAGATTTTGCGAGTAATGTATAATGGGGTTAACAATTTTGAAAGGTGATACAAATGGCTTATAAAATTATAACCGACTCTTGCGCCAATTTAACCGACCAGCAAATTGCGGATTTTGGGGTTGAGATACTTTCATTAAAATATTATATTGGCGATACCGGATTTGACAGTTATATTAAGGGCAAAAAAATCGATTACAGCAGTGCCTATAAAATTTTAAGAGAAAAAGGCAAAATAACCACTTCTCTTGCAAACCGTGACGACTGTGATAAAACAATTCTTCCCGTTTTGGAAGATGGCTATGACGTTTTGGTTTTGGCATTTTCTTCGGGACTTTCGGGAACTTATCAAAACATTGTAAACTCTGCTGAAGATTACAAAGAAATGTTCCCCGACCGTAAAATTATTGTTGTTGACACTCTTTGCGCATCTATGGGTGAAGGTTTGCTTGTTTCTTATGCAGTAAAAATGAAACAGCAGGGCAAATCTATGGAAGAAGTTGCCGAATGGGTTGAAGCAAATAAACTCAAACTTTGCCATACCTTTACTTTAGATGACCTTTTCTTCTTAAAGCGTGGCGGTCGTCTTTCGGGCACAGGTGCGGTGTTTGGTTCGCTTATGAACATTAAACCTCTTATGCACGTTGCTAACGACGGTAAACTTTACGTAACAGGTAAAGCACGTGGCAGAAAAGCCGCAATGAACCACCTTATTGAATCGGTTGGAGAAAAGGGTGTCGATGTTGCAAATCAAGACATCTACATTGTTCACGGCGACTGTGAAGATGAAGCAAAAATTATTGGTGAAGAAGTTAAAAAACGTTATGGCGTTAAAAATGTTGTTTATAACTGTTTGGACCCCGTAATTGTTTCTCACTCAGGCCCCGGAACACTTGCAATATTCTTTTTGGGTAATGAAAGATAATTTTAAAGACCGCAAAAGCGGTCTTTTTTATTGATTTAATAATAGTAATATGATAAAATATTCTTATAAACTTAAAAAAGGAAATTGATATGAAATTAGTATTATTAACTGCGTTAGGTGTTGGATCAGCAACGGTTATAGGTTCGCTTTTGGGCTTTGCTTTTAAAAAAATATCCCACAAATTTTCTGATATTGTTCTTTCTTTTGCGGCGGGTGTTATGCTTGCGGCTGCAGTATTGGGGCTTATTTTACCTTCTGTAGAATATGGCGGGAAATACGGTCTTTTAATTACAATAGCCGGTATATTTGTTGGCGCCTTGTGTCTTAATCTTATTGACAAATTGGTGCCCCATTTGCACAAGTTGGTTGGTGCCGACATTGAAGAACACAACAACACAAATCTTTCAAAAGTTTTGCTTTTTGTAACCGCAATTGCTATTCACAACCTGCCCGAAGGTATTGCGGCGGGTGTTGGTTTTGGCTCGGGTGATACGAGCGGTGCTTTAATGATAGCGGGCGGTATTGCGCTTCAAAATATTCCTGAAGGTATGGTTATAATCGCACCAATGATAGCGGCGGGTGTCAGCCCTAAAAAGACCTTTATTTGCGCAATAATTACCGGCGTTGTGGAAGTTATGGGAACGCTTATTGGCTACTTTGCTGTGAGCATTGCTTCAGCAGTACTGCCGTTTGCTTTGGCTTTTGCGGGTGGTACAATGCTTTATGTAATAAGCGATGAAATGATACCTGAAACTCACGCTCACGGAAGTCAGAGAGGGGCAACGTACGCTTTGCTTGTTGGCTTTTGTGTGATGCTTGTGAGTGATGTGTTATTAGGATAAGAAAAGCGATAGATTCAGTTTGAATCTATCGCTTTTTTTATATTTCTACCTTTTCGGTAAAATAATACGGGTTTTCTTTAATTTTTGCAACACCCTTATCCCACAATGCTTTTGCATTAAAGAGATAACATTCGGCATTTAAAACTTTTCCAACAGTATA
>SVOX01000041.1 GCA_015066165.1 Oscillospiraceae bacterium
TTGGATAAATACGGGTGTTTTTTTGTGTTTTTTTATTTGACAAAGCGTATTATGTATAATATAATATATAAGTTAATTTATATAAAGGAAGTTTTTTAATGGCAAAAATAGAAAATTTAAGGAACGTTGCTATAATTGCCCACGTTGACCACGGCAAAACAACTTTGGTTGACCAATTGCTCAAACAAAGCGGTACGTTTCGTGAAAATGAAGCGGTAGATGAACGTGTTATGGACTCTAACGATTTGGAAAGAGAACGTGGTATAACAATTCTTTCAAAAAACACCAGTGTTATGTACGGTGATATAAAAATAAATATTGTTGACACGCCAGGTCACGCAGATTTTGGCGGTGAAGTTGAACGTATTCTTCAAATGGTTGACGGTGTGCTTTTGCTTGTTGACGCATTTGAGGGTTGTATGCCACAAACTCGTTTTGTGCTTAAAAAAGCATTGGCGCTTGGAAAAAAAGCGGTGGTTGTTGTAAATAAAATAGACAGACCAATGGCAAGACCTTACGAAGTTGTTGACGAAGTGCTTGACTTGTTTATTGAACTTGGCGCCGATGAAGACCAAATCGAATTTCCTGTTGTTTTTGCATCGGGACGTGACGGTTATGCGTCCCTTTCGCCAGATATAAAGGGTGAAGATATGCGTCCTTTGTTTGATGCCATTATAAAGGAAATTGAAGCACCTGAAGGCGATACCGAAGGTCCGCTACAATTACTCTTTACCAACATTGAATATGACGAATATCTTGGTAGAATAGGCGTTGGCCGTGTTATAAGGGGTTCTGTTAAAGCGGGACAAACTGTAGCACTTTGCCATAAAGACGGCACACACCAAAATTTAAAAATTGCAAAATTGTTTATGTATAAGGGACTCAAACGTCTTGAAGCCGAAAGTGCAACTGTGGGTGACATTATTCAGGTTGCAGGTCTTAATGAACTTGAAATAGGGGAAAGTGCCTGCGATACCGAGTGTATTGAACCGTTGCCTTTTGTTAAAATAGACGAGCCGACTTTGTCTATGAACTTTATTGTAAATAACTCTCCTTTTGCTGGGCGTGACGGTAAATTTGTTACTTCACGTAATCTTCGTGACCGCCTTTTTAAAGAAGTTATGACAAACGTAAGTTTAAGGGTAGAAGAGACCGACTCGGCAGATACGTTTAAAGTTTCGGGCAGAGGTGAATTGCATCTTTCAATACTTATTGAAACAATGCGACGTCAGGGTTATGAATTTCAGGTATCACCTCCCGAAGTTATTTATAAAAAGAGCCCTGATGGCAAAATTTTAGAACCAATAGAACTTTTAATGATAGAAGTTCCTGAAGAATACGTGGGAGCGGTTATGGAACGCTTGGGCACACGTAAAGCGGAAATTAGAAATATGGGAACTCGTGAAGGCGGAACTTCGCACCTTGAATTTTTAATTCCTGCACGTGGACTTTTGGGATACCGTTCACAATTTTTAACCGATACTAACGGTAACGGTATTATGAATCACGTATTTTACAGTTATGAAGAGTACAAGGGTGATATAGCACAACGTTCAACCGGCTCAATTATTGCTCACGAAACAGGTGAAGCCACAGGTTACGGTTTGTATAATACTCAAAGCCGTGGCAGACTGTTTATTGGACCTTCTACCGAAGTTTACGAGGGTATGATAGTTGGCGAAAACCCAAAAAGTGAAGATATTGTTTGTAATGTATGCAAGAAAAAGCAACTCACAAACACCCGTGCCTCCGGTTCGGATGATGCACTCAGATTAGTACCTCACAGTGTATTAAGCTTGGAACAGTCACTTGAATTTATTAAAAATGATGAGTTGGTTGAAATTACGCCAAACTTTATACGTCTTCGCAAAAGAATACTTCAAAAAGAAGAAAGAATGAAATACGAATCGAAGAATAAATAATGAATTATATTATACTTGACTTGGAGTGGGACAGCACTTTTTTTGTAAAGCAAAAAAGGTTTATAAACCAAATTTTGCAAATAGGCGCTGTTAAACTTGACTCACAATTTAACGTTATTGATACCTTTGAAGTTGTAATAAAATCTTCAATTTCAAAAAGAGTTACAGGAAGGTTTGCAAACCTTACCGGAATTACCAACGAAATTATGCGAGGCGGTGTACCTTTTCCAAAAGCGGTTGAAATGTATAACGCTTGGGTTGGCGATGATACCGTTACAATGACTTGGAGCAATTCCGACCTTTATACAATTATTGAAAACGAAGAAAATTTACTTTGCGGTCAAAGGTTTAAAATTGAAAAATACCTTGATTTGCAAAAATTTATACAAAAAGAAATGCATTTAAAGGGATATGAAGATAAAAATCAGGTATCTTTGGCATTGGCGGCTGAATTTTTGGAAATTGAAACCGATAATATTGATTTCCACACCGCCAAAGACGACAGTTTGGTTTGCGCCTTTCTTTTAAAGAAATGCTACAATGCCGAAAGGTTTGAACCGTTAATTAAAGATACCTCTAATCCCGAATTTTTCAAACGGCTTAAGTTTAAAAGTTATTGCATTTCTAACCTTAAGGATAAAAATATTGATAAAAAGTATTTAGAATTCAGTTGTCCTAAATGCAGTAAAAAAGCAAAAAAGGTTACTAAATGGAAGTACTCAAACCGTTGGTTTACAGCAAACTTTATTTGTGATTGCGGTGAAAAGTTTAACGGTAGAGTTACATTTAAGAAAACTTATGATGATTTAATTGTAAGGCAAAAAATTTGTGAATTTAAAGAAAAGAAAAAGACTGAAGAAGTGAAGGTGTAATTTATGTCAGAAGCAAAACGGTGTATATGGATATAATTTGCTTTCTAATGTTCTTGCAGGTTGGTTAGTGTTTATTCTTTGTATGGTAAGCGGCTTTATTATCAATGCCATTCATAAAAAGGTTAAGGATAAAAAAGGTCTTAAAGAAGAGGAATAATAGTTTTATTGTTAAATTTGCATAAAAATGCATAAATATTCTTTTAATATATGTTAAAATGCGAGAAAAGTTTAAAAATACTTGCATAATTATTCAAAATATGTTAAAATTTATGCATAAAATACAAAAAACAATGCATATTGTGCATATGGAGGAAAATGAAATGGATAAAAAAGATATTAAAAAGGTTGTACTTGCTTATTCGGGCGGTCTTGATACTTCAATTATTATTCCTTGGCTTAAGGAAAATTACAACAACCCTGAAATTATTGCAGTATCAGGTAACGTAGGTCAGGCAGACGAACTTGAAGGCCTTGAAGAAAAGGCATTAAAAACAGGCGCTTCAAAACTTTATATTGAAGACCTTACTAAAGAATTTTTAGATGATTACGTGTTCCCTTGTCTTCAAGCGGGTGCACTTTATGAAGATTATCTTTTGGGTACTGCTTTTGCACGTCCTCCTATTGCTAAAAGAATTGCTGAAATTGCACTTGCTGAAGGCGCCGATGCTATTTGTCACGGTTGCACAGGTAAGGGTAACGACCAAGTTCGTTTTGAACTTGCAATTAAGGCATTTGCTCCGGGTATGAAGATTATTGCTCCTTGGAGAGAGTGGGACATTAAGTCAAGAGAAGAAGAAATCGATTATGCTGAAGCACATAACGTTCCGCTTAAGATTAATCGTGAAACAAACTATTCAAAAGATAAGAACATTTGGCACTTATCACACGAAGGTCTTGATTTGGAAGACCCCAAAAACGAACCGCTTTATAACAAACCCGGTTTTCTTGAAATGGGCGTTTCTCCTGAAATGGCTCCTGACAAGCCAACCTATGTTACAATTCATTTTGAAAAAGGTATTCCAACCGCAGTTGACGGAAAGGAAATGGATTCGGTTGGTATTGTTACAACCCTTAACAAATTGGGCGGTGAAAACGGTGTAGGTCTTTTGGATATTGTCGAAAACCGTCTTGTTGGTATGAAGTGCCGTGGCGTTTACGAAACTCCAGGCGGTGCTATTCTCTATAAAGCGCACAACGTTCTTGAAACCATCACTCTTGACAAAGATACTGCTCACTATAAAGCATTAGTGGCTCAAAAATTGGCTGAAAACGTTTATAACGCTCTTTGGTTTACACCTTTGACTGAAGCAATTTTGGCTTTTGTTAAGGAAACCCAAAAAACCGTTACAGGTGACGTTACCTTGAAACTTTATAAGGGCAATATGATTAACGCAGGTGTTTCTTCACCTTATTCACTTTACGATCCTGAAATTGCAACCTTTGACGAAGATGATGTTTACGATCAAAGCGATGCAACCGGCTTTATTAACCTTTACGGTCTTGCTACCGAAGTTAATGCAAAAATGAAAGCCAAAAACGGCTTGAAATAATTTTACATTAAAAATCGCTCACAGTACTGTGCTGCAGTACTGTGAACGATTTTGTTACTAAAAAAGATATCAGTTTTTACTGAAAGGATGTATTTCTTAATGGAAAAAATGTGGGCTGGAAGATTCCAGAAGGCGCTTGATAAGTTGGCTGATGATTTTAATTCGTCAATTCATTTCGACCACAGAATGTATAAACAAGATATTACCGGTTCAATGGTACATGCTATGATGTTATCACGTCAGGGCATTATATCTGAAAATGAATATCACGAAATACTAAACGGTCTTTCAAACATACTTGAGGATATTGAAAGCGGAAAACTTGAAATAGATATGAACGCCGAAGATATACATATGTTTGTTGAAAGTGAACTTACAAAGCGTATTGGAATTTCGGGTAAAAAACTTCATACAGCACGTAGCCGTAATGACCAAGTAGCACTTGACGTTCGGCTTTATTTGGGAGCCGAGTGTGAACAGATAGCCGCACAAATAAAGAAACTTATTGAAGTTATTAAAGATAAGGCAAATGAAAATAAAGATGCTATTTTACCTGGATACACCCATCTTCAAAGAGCACAGCCAATATCTTTTGCTCATCATATTTTGAGTTATGCTTTTATGTTAAAGCGTGACTTTGAAAGAATAGGCGATGCATTGGTTAGAATGAATAAAGAGTGCCCTATCGGCTCTTGTGCATTAGCGGGTACTACCTACAATACCGACCGTGAATTTGAAGCCGAGCGTTTGGGCTTTTCGGGTATTTCGCTAAATAGTATCGATGGTGTATCTGACCGTGACTTTTGTCTTGAACTTATGTCGGCTTTCTCTATTCTTATGATGCACTTATCCCGCTTTTCAGAAGAGATTATTTTATGGTCAAGTTGGGAATTTAAGTTTGTAGAACTTGATGACAGTTACACAACCGGTTCAAGTATAATGCCACAAAAGAAAAATCCTGATATGGCAGAATTGGTAAGAGGTAAAACCGGTAGAGTATATGGCGACCTTATGTCACTTCTTACAACTCTTAAAGGTTTGCCTTTGGCATATAACAAAGATATGCAAGAAGATAAAGAGGCAATTTTTGATGCGGTTGATACTGTGAAAATGTGCTTGGACGTATTTACCCCTATGATTGCCACAATGACAGTACTTAAAGATAATATGTACAAAGCGGCAGGAAAGGGCTTTATAAATGCAACCGATTTGGCAGATTACCTTGTTAAAAAGGGGATGCCGTTTAGAACCGCTTATAAACACGTTGGCGAAATTGTTGGTTATTGTATAAAAGAAAACTTGATACTTGACACATTGCCAATTGAAAAGTATAAAGAGTTTGATGCTTCTTTTGAGGAAGATTTATATAACGAAATTTCTCTTGAAACTTGTGTTTCAAAACGTATTTCAGCGGGTTCAACAGGACCCGATTCGGTAAAAAACCAAATAGAATTTTTAACGGAGTTTTTAAATGAAAAAGGTATTCATTGATGGAAGCGCCGGTACTACCGGACTTCGTATAGTCGAACGTCTTGAAAAAAGAAAAGATATAGAACTTATAAAATTAAGTGAAGAAAACCGCAAGGATATTGAAGCACGCAGAAAAGCACTTAACAGCGCTGATATTGCGTTTTTGTGTTTGCCCGATAAAGCGTCGGTTGAAGCGGTGGCTTTGACCGAAAGTGAAAATACAATTTTGCTTGATACTTCAACTGCCCATAGAACTAATGACGACTGGGCTTACGGTTTTCCCGAACTTTCGGGAGAGCAAAGAGAAAAAATTACAAATTCAAAGCGAATTGCAGTCCCCGGTTGCCACGCAAGCGGTTTTATAGCACTTGTTTATCCGTTGGTTGAAAAGGGAATTCTACCTAAAGACACGTTGCTTTCTGCTTTTTCGCTTACAGGTTACAGCGGCGGCGGTAAAAATATGATAGCCGATTACCAATCCGAAGACCGTGACGGGTTGCTTGATGCACCGCGTCAGTACGGTATAACTCAGTCGCACAAGCATTTGCCCGAAATGGTAAAATTTGGCGGTATAGAAAATGCTCCTGCATTTATTCCGGTTGTCAGTGATTTTTACAGCGGTATGGAAGTTACTATTCCGCTTTTTGCTTCACAAATAAGCGGGAACATTGAGGACGTAAAGCAAGTTTATAAAGAAAAATACCAAGGTCCCGTTGTGAAATACGTTGACGATTTTGCCGAAGGTGGTTTTGTTTCTGCTAATAAACTTTCGTTTAACGACGGTATGGAAATATCGGTTAGCGGTAATGATGACAGAATTTTACTTATTGCCCGTTATGATAACCTTGGCAAAGGTGCTTCGGGTGCGGCAATACAATGTATGAATATTGTTATGGGCGCCGATGAAACCACAGGTCTTGATATATAGGAGAAATTTATGGAAATAATAAATGGCGGTGTTTGTGCCGCAAAGGGATTCAAAGCAAACGGAATACATTGCGGTATTCGTAAAAACAAAACAAAAAGAGATTTAAGTATTATTGCAAGTGATACTGTAGCAAACGTTGCCGCAGTTTATACTACAAACCTTGTAAAAGGTGCGCCTTTGCTTGTTACAAAGGAAAACATCTCGAACGGAAAGGCACAAGCAATTATTTGTAATAGCGGTAATGCTAATACCTGTAATTCAAATGGTGTTTTAATTGCACAACAAACTTGTGAACATTTAGCAAATTACCTTAAAATTGAAAAAGATGACGTTGTTGTAGCATCTACCGGCGTTATTGGGCAACCGCTTGATATTACCCCCATAAAGAACGGAATACCCGCTTTGGTTGACGGTATGGGTTATGATAACAGCACTGCTGCGGCAGAAGGTATTATGACTACCGATACAAAACTCAAGCAAGTGGCTGTTAGTTTTGAAATTGGCGGTAAGGTTTGTAAAATTGGCGGTATCGCCAAGGGTTCGGGTATGATTCATCCCAATATGGCAACAATGCTTGTGTTTATCACTACCGACTGTGCTATTAGCAGTGAAATGTTAGCAAAGGCACTCTCGACCGATATTCAAACCACTTTTAATATGGTGAGCGTTGACGGCGACACTTCTACTAATGATATGGTTGTGGTACTTGCAAACGGTAAAGCCGAAAATAAAGAAATCACAGCCGAAGGTCAAGAATTTGAAACCTTTATGAAAGCACTTAACACTGTTTGTGTAAATCTTTGCAGAAAAATCGCTGCCGACGGTGAAGGCGCTACAAAAATGCTTGAATGTAAAACAACGGGTGCTAAAACCTTGGAAATTGCAAAAACTGTTGCAAAATCGGTTGTTTGTTCAGCACTTACAAAAGCGGCTATGTTCGGTGCGGATGCCAACTGGGGCAGGGTGCTTTGCGCAATAGGTTATTCGGGTGCAAACGTTGACGTGACAAAAATCGACGTTTCGTTCCGTTCCCAAAAAGGTGAAATACTTGTGTGCCAAAACGGTGCAGGAGTGGATTTCTCTGAAGAAAAGGCAAAAGAAATTTTACTTGAAAGTGAAATTGAAATTTTGGTAAACCTTAATGACGGTGAATTTTTTTCAACCGCTTGGGGTTGTGATTTGACGTATGATTATGTAAAAATCAACGGCGACTATCGCACATAGTTTGGATAAAATCGCCCACAGCAACGTTTTACGCTCACGGAAGTATAGAAAACAAGATTAGGTAAAATCATCACAGCAATATTAAATTACAAAGAAAGGCCCTTTATTATGTCTTTAAATATTACTAACGCTCAAAGAGCAGAAGTGCTTACTCAAGCGCTTCCTTACATACAAAAATATTACGGTAAAACTGTTGTTATAAAGTACGGCGGAAACGCTATGATTAATGAAGAATTAAAACAACAGGTTATGCAAGATACCGTACTTTTGCATCTTATTGGTGTAAAGGTGGTGTTGGTTCACGGTGGAGGACCCGAAATTACTGAAACTTTGAAAAAAATAGGTAAAGAATCGGTTTTTGTTGACGGTCTTCGTGTAACCGATAAGGAGACTGCCGAAGTTGTGCAAATGGTTTTGGCGGGTAAAATTAATAAAACGTTGGTTAATATGCTTGAAATACGCGGCGGTAAAGCAATGGGTATTTCAGGGCTTGACGGTCATATGATTACCGCTGAAGTAAAGGACGAACGTTTGGGCTTTGTTGGAAAAATCACCAACGTTAACGTTGAACCGATTACCGACCTTTTAAAGCATCATTATATACCTGTTGTATCTACCGTAGGTTGCGATAATCAAGGTAATGTATATAATATTAATGCTGATACAGCAGCCGCTTTTATAGCAGGTGCATTAGAAGCGGAATGTCTTATTTCTATGACAGATATTGCGGGTTTGTTGGCTGATAAAGATAACCCCGAAACTCTTATCTCTAAAATTACCGTAAGTGATGCTAAAAAACTTTTTGAAGACGGTACAATTTCCGGCGGTATGATACCAAAGGTTGAATGTTGCTTAGAGGCAATTGAAAAGGGTGTTAAAAAGGTGTTTATAATGGACGGCAGAGTGCCTCATTCACTTCTTATTGAAACCCTTACTGATGAGGGTGCCGGTACAATGGTTGTGGGTGACTAATATGAACGTTTTTCAAAAAGACAGTCAGTTTATTGCAAATACCTATGCACGTTTTCCCGTAGCGTTGGTTTCGGGCAAGGGTTCATTGGTGCAGGATACCACAGGCAAAGAGTATATAGATTTATCAACAGGAATTGCGGTTAACACCTTTGGTATAGCCGACGGTGAGTGGATAAACGCTGTAACAAAGCAACTCACCAAAATTCAACATGCTTCTAACCTTTACTATACTGAACCTTGCGCTGAACTCGCAAAAATTTTGTGCCAAAGAACAGGACTTAAAAAGGTGTTTTTCTCTAATTCGGGAGCGGAAGCAAACGAATGTGCTATTAAAACGGCACGTAAATACGCAGCCGATAAAAAGGGTAAAGAATATAACACAATTATCACCCTTAAAAACAGTTTTCACGGCAGAACCATAACCACCCTTGCCGCCACAGGACAAGAGGTTTTTCATAACGACTTTTTACCCTTGACCGAAGGGTTTGCCTACTGCGAGGCAGGAAACATACAAGAACTCGAAAATCTTGTTAAAACCAATAAAGTATGCGCCATAATGTTTGAAACTGTTCAGGGTGAAGGCGGTGTTTTACCGCTTTCGCAAGAATTTGTAGATAAAATTTTCGAAATTGCAAATAAAAACGATATTTTAACAATTTGCGACGAAGTTCAAACAGGCAACGGCAGAACGGGTGCGCTTTACGGCTTTATGAAGTATGGCGTTTTGCCCGATATTGTGTCAACTGCTAAAGGGCTTGGCAACGGTTTGCCGCTTGGCGCCACAATGTTAGGCGAAAAGGTAAAAGACGTTTTAACTCCCTCTTCTCACGGTTCGACTTTTGGTGGCAACCCTGTGGCATGTGCGGGTGCTGTAAACGTTATAAATCGAATTGACGATAATTTGCTTGACGAGGTAAATAAAAAATCTGCTTACATTATAAATTCGCTTAAAAATGCAAATGGTGTAAAATCAATAAGCGGATTAGGGCTAATGCTTGGCATTGAAACCGAAAAAGACGCTTCCCAAGTTATTAAATACTGTATGGATAACGGCGTTTTAGTAATTAAAGCCAAAAACAAAGTAAGACTTTTACCGGCTCTCAATATTCCTTTTGAATTAGTTGAAAAAGCGGTTGAAGTTATTAAGAAAGGTTGCGCATTATGATAGATTTTAAAGGAAAAAGTTTTTTAAAACTTCTTGATTTTTCCAAAGCCGAAATTGACTGTCTTATAGATTTGGCAGGCGAACTTAAAAACAAAAAGAAAATGGGTATTCCTCATCGCCTTTGCGAAGGCAAGAATATCGCCCTTATTTTTGAAAAAACAAGTACCCGTACCCGTTGCAGTTTTGAAGTTGCGGCTTATGATTTAGGTATGGGTGTTACATATTTGGACCCACAGGGTTCTCAAATTGGTAAAAAAGAGAGCATTGCCGATACGGCAAGAGTTCTCGGCAGAATGTACGACGGTATTGAA
>SVOX01000042.1 GCA_015066165.1 Oscillospiraceae bacterium
TAAATTAAAAAGTTTCCGTTTTTTTGAAATATTTTCTAATTTGAATTTTACAAAAATCCACAACAAAATCAAACAATTTGTTACAGTGTGGAAATTTGCTTTAAAACTTAAATACATAAAATAAATAATTAATGGTAATTATTTAATATTTATACCTTTTTTGATTGACAAATAGTGTAACATTGTGTTATAAAATAGGTATAAATATTTTAAGAAATTAGGTGTTTTCTTATGAACAGTAAAGTTATTGCCTTTGCCCGTGAAGAACTTGAAAAATATCTTAAAAAAGTGGGCTACCGTGCACAAATCGAACTTGGTCTTTTTGAAGATTTCGGTATAGACGAAAAGGTTGAAGACCCGTTTTTTGATGACGGTTACGTTATTAAAGTACATAATAACAAGGGCTTTATTGCAGGTGTGAACGAAAGAAGCGTTCTATTCGGTGTTTACCGCCTTTTAGAAGAATGGGGTATTACTTGGGTACGTCCCGGTCCTAACGGCGACCATTTGCCCGAAAATCCTTCTTCACCTGACCTTGATATAAACGAAAAACCGTCTTTACGCTACCGCACAATGTGTATTGAGGGTGCTATCAGCTTTGAAAACGTTCTTGATATGGTTGACTATATCGCTAAGGTTGGTTTTAACGGCTACTTTGTTCAGTTCGAAAACGCTTTCCAATTCTTTAACGCTTGGTACTCTCATAAGCAAAACCCCTACAAAGAACCTGAAGAATTCAACTATCAGATGGTTGATGACTTTATGCTAAAACTTGATGAAGAAATTCACAAGCGCGGTCTTTTATTCCACCGTATTGGTCACGGTTGGCATTCTTTCCCATTTGGTATTCCGGACGACCCTGCAAAAAGACCGAAAGAGGCACCTGAAGGATATGTTGACATTTGCGCTGAAAAAGACGGCAAACGTGAAGTTGACAAAAACGGTTTCTACTATAATCAACTTTGCTTCACCCGTCCTCGAGTTATTAACACTATTGCCGATGCAGTTATTAAATACTTTAACGAACACCCAGAAGTTGACGTACTTCACTTCTGGCTTGCCGATGCACTCAATAACACCTGTGAATGTGAGGATTGCGCAAAGTACCGTTATTCAGATGCTTACGTAAATATCATTAATGAAGTAACAGACCGTATGAAAGCAAACGGTATTACTAAAAAGATTATTCCTATCGCATTTCTTAATACACTATGGCCTCCAATTCAAGAAAAACTTCGCAATAAAGAATGTCTTGCTATGACTTGGGCTCCTATAACCCGTACATACGTAAAGTCATTCCCCAATGGCCACCAAAGACTCACAGCACCTGAATACAAGATTAACGGTTATCACAAATCTTACGACATTGACGAAAACCTTTCATATCTTTATGAGTGGCAAAAAGAATTTGAAGGCGACTGGATTGATTACGACTACCATCTTATGTGGGACCAAACACTTGAAGCAGGTGGCGAAGGTATTGCTAAAATCATAAGTGAAGACCTTAAAAACTTTGAATCATTGGGACTTAAAGGTCTTACCACTTGCCAACTTCAAAGAAACGCTTTCCCAACTTCTATTGGTATGACCACAATGGCAAAAACTATGTGGAATAAAGATGCCGATTTCGATAAAATTCGCGAAAAACTTTACTTTGGCACGTTTGGCCGCGGTGCAGCGCAACCGCTTATGGAATACTTCTCTACCCTTTCTGATTGTTTTGATTTAGCGCTTATCAAAGACGAAGCATCAGGCCATGACGTTATTGACAAAGATGCTGATAAATCAGAAGACGTTGCTATTCTTAAAGCAAAAATGGAAAAAGCAATTAAAACTATGGCTGATATTGAACCATTTATTAAAGCACACTTTGTAAACTATGACCCTTGTGAGCACGATTCTTGGCGTTATCTTGATTTGCACCGTCAAATCTACACCTTACTTGCCAAGTCAATTCTTGCACGAATTAACGGCGAATATGAAAAAGCAAATCAACTTCGTGATGAATGTTTTGATTTTGCGTTCAAAAATGAAGATTTCTTGCAACCTGTATTTGACTGCTTCCGTTTTAGCGGTATAGCAAAAGGTAGAATTCGTGTAGCCAACCCCGAAATTGGCGCACCTGCACTTATCTAATATTAGGAGAACAATATGCAACACAGACATTTGCGTTTTCCAAACGGAAAATATAAAGCATTTACAATGAGTTATGACGACGGTTGGGCACAGGATAAACGCTTTTCCGACATTATAACTAAATACGGTATTAAATCTACTTTCAACATTATAAGCCATGATATTGGCAAAGAAAAAATCCTTACCAAAGAAGAAATTAAAGAATATATTATCGACCGAGGGCATGAAATTGCTGTCCACGGCGCCGAACACCGTGCAAACGGACTTCAAAGAGCAATCGGCGGTATTCAGGATATTCTTAATTGCCGTCTTGAACTTGAAAAAGAATTTGGCTGTATAGTTCGTGGTATGGCTTATGCTTATACCGGCATTACCGTTTTTAATAACGGTGAAAGTTACGAAAACGTAAAGCGCTATCTTAAAGATTTAGATATTGCTTATTCTCGTTCTTTGGCATACAATAATGATGAGTTTTTCTTGCCTTCTGATTGGTATAATTGGTTACCTAACACTCACCATCAAGGCGAACATGCTTTGGAATATGTTGAAAAGTTTATAAACCTTAAAGAAAGCAGTTGTAATGCTTGGCGTATGCCCCGCCTTTTATACGTTTTTGGTCATACTTACGAGTTTGACAGCAACAACAACTGGGACAGACTTGAAACCATTTGCCAAATGATTAGCAGCCAAGATGATATCTGGTGCGCTACCAATATTGAGATTTATGACTATGTAATGGCATATAACTCTCTTATTTACAGTGCTGACGAAACCAAGATTTACAACCCAACGCTTAAAACAATTTGGCTTGACATTGACGGAAAGCCATACGTTGTAAAATCAGGCGAAACAATTGAAATTGCATAAATTTAAAAGGTACTTGAACAATCGTTCAAGTACCTTTTTTCATATATACCTCTAAAATATTTTAATAAAACCAAAAGCCCAAATCCCAAACTCTTTTAATCCATATAAAAAGAACTACAGCCACATACAAAGCTATTATAGCACAGATTAAATGCAAAATCGCCTTTGGTTTTCTTATCAGTTTAAAACATCTTACAAAATTGAACACTGCGGTAGCTAAAGACAAAACAACGATAATCAATATTATGACAGGAAAAATAAAATTAAGACTTTTCATAAATACACCAAAAAACATAAGGGAGGCATAATGCCTCCCCTACAATCCAATTATAAACTATTTATTTTCGTATTTTTCAACGATTTTCTTAATACGGTCAACAGGGTCTAAAAGACTGCTGATTGAGTTATCATAGTTAAGTGTTTCAATAAGAAGTGCTATGTACTTTGACATATTAACACTGCAGTACCATTCACGTGACAAAAGTTCAGGTGTTTGGTAAATAAGGTTTGTAGTAAATACCTTGTCAATAAGACCGTTTTCATAATATTCGTCAAACTTTTCAAGACCTTCAACAAAAAGACCAAAGGTTGAGAAAACAAAAATTCTTCCCGCACCCTTTTCTTTAAGTTTAGCGGCAATATCGAGCATTGATTCGCCCGAAGAAATCATATCGTCAACAAGGATAAGGTCTTTACCCTTAATATCGTTACCCAAAAATTCGTGTGCTTCGATGGGGTTTCTACCGTTAACAATAACCGAATAGTTACGGCGTTTGTAGAACATACCAAGTTCAAGACCCAATACCGAAGAATAATATATACAACGTCCCATACCACCTTCGTCAGGAGAAACTATCATAGTATGTTCACGGTCGAGTTTAATGTCAGGTACAGTTTTTAAAAGGGCTTTTATCATTTGATATGCCGCCTGAACATTGTCAAATCCCTCAAGCGGAATTGCATTATTAACACGTGGGTCGTGAGCATCAAAAGTAATAATATTTTTTACACCCATAGAAACCAATTCTTGCAAAGCCATTGCACAGTCCATAGATTCACGAGCAGTTCTTCTGTGTTGTCTGCCTTCATAAAGCATTGGCATAATAACAGTAATTCTTCTTGCCTTTCCGCCAAGCGCTGCTATAACACGTTTTAAATCTTGATAATGGTCGTCAGGACTCATTGGGACAGTTTTGCCATACATCTTGTATTCTACGCTGTAGTTAAAGCAGTCACAAATAATGTAAACGTCCAAACCACGTGCAGTATGCTTAAGTACTGCCTTGGCTTCGCCTGTTCCAAAACGAGGACAGTTTGCAGGAACTACAAATGTTTCATCATCAGGAATTTCACGCCACTGTTTTAAATAATAATCCACCTTTGAAGAAATGTCTTCACATCCGCGCATACTAATTACAGCCAAGTCACCGTAAGGAGTATGCTTAAAATCAACACATGCCATTTTAAAAAGCCCCCTATTTATTATTAATTATATAATATCATAAAATTTGCGATAAAAAAAGTCTTTTTTAAATTTTTTTAAAAATTTTGTCAAATTTTAATTTTTTTACAATTTTTATTGAATAATATATTGATTTTTGATATAATAAATTGAATATATACTTTGAAAGGTAAGATACTTATGGCAAAGGTTTATCTTTTAGCACATACTCCTTCCCCTGAACATACCGTAGCAAGTGCGGCAAAACTTTGTTACAGCAGTTCAAACATCACAGGTTTACGTGAAAACTTAACTGATGAAAGTGCAGCAAAATTTGTTGAAATGCTTGCTGAAATCGGTCACGAAAGCCCTATTGAACACGCTTCGTTCACCTTTGGTATTGAAGGTGTTTCACGTGCTTTATTGGCGCAAATTACCCGTCACAGAATGGCTTCGTTTTCGGTAAAGAGCCAACGTTACGTTCGTGAAGGTGCCTTTGAATACGTAACCCCGCCTGAAATCGAGGCAGTACCCGAAGCAAAAGAAATATATGACGAAATTATGGCCGAAGACCAAAAAAGGTACGACCGCCTTACCGAAATTCTAAAAGAAAAACACTTGAAAATGTTTTTAGAAGAAGGCAAAGACGAAAAAACCGCCAATAGAATGGCTGAAAAAAAGGCGATTGAAGATGCCCGTTTTGTGCTTCCAAACGCTTGTGAAACCCAAATGATTATGACAATGAACGCCCGTTCACTTATGAACTTCTTTAAACACCGTTGTTGTAACCGTGCACAATGGGAAATAAAAGACGTTGCCGACCAAATGTTAGCGCTTGTGTTAAAAGTAGCGCCCGAACTATTCAAAAGTGCAGGTCCTGCTTGTGTGCGTGGTGCTTGCAGTGAAGGCAAAATGACCTGCGGTAAAGCAAAAGAAATAAGAGAATTTTATGAAGGACTTAAAAACAATGGGTAAATTAATAGTTATTGAAGGTCTTGACGGAAGCGGTAAATCAACCCAACTTGAACTTTTGCCAAAAAACCTTGAAAAGCACGGAATCAACTGTAAAACAGTTTCTTTCCCTGATTATGACAATCCCTCAAGCACCCTTGTTAAAATGTATTTAAAGGGCGATTTTGGCAAAAAGCCGAACGACGTTAACGCTTTTGCAGCTTCAACATTTTACTGTGTTGACCGTTACGCTTCATTTAAAGCAAACTGGGGCGAGTTTTATAATGGCGGCGGTACAGTTGTTGCCGGTAGATACACCACCTCTAACGCTGTTCACCAATGTTCAAAATTGCCCGAAAGTGAATGGGAAACGTTTTTAGAATGGCTTTATGACTTTGAATATAACAAGGTTTCAATCCCTAAACCCGACAAAGTAATTTTCCTTGATATGCCAATTGAAGTGTCACAAAAATTACTATCAGGCAGATACAAAGGTGACGAAAGCAAAAAAGATATTCACGAAAGCGATACCGAATATTTGGCACGTTGCCGTAAAGCCGCATTATTTACCGCAAAATATTCGGGTTGGGAAATTATTTCTTGTGCTAAAGATGGTAATGCCAGAAGTATTGAAGATATTGCGAACGACGTTTTAAATGCTTGTTTGCAAGTTTATTAAGGTGATAAAATGATTTATATTTTTTTAGCAAACGGTTTTGAAGAAACAGAAGCGTTAGTACCGCTTGATATTCTTAGAAGAGCCAAAGTTGAAGTTAAGACTGTTGGAATTGGCGGAAAAACTATTGTTGGCAGTCACGGAATTTCGGTAAACTGTGATACTGTAAGCAAAGATTTATCATTTAATGATTTAAAGGGTATAGTTCTCCCCGGCGGACTTCCCGGTGCTACAAACATTGAAGCCGACAGTACTGTACAAAATGCCATTGCCTACTGTGCAAAAAACGGTTTGCTTATATCGGCAATTTGCGCCGCTCCCCAAATTTTAGGCCACAAGGACCTTTTAAACGGTAAAAATGCCGTTTGTTTCCCCGGTTTTGAAAAAGAATTAAAAGGTGCTAAAATTCAAAACCAAAAGGTTGTACGTGACGGTAATTTTATTACTGCTTGGGGCGCAGGTGCCGCTTTTGAGTTTGGTTTTGAAATTCTTTGTTACCTAACAAATAGCGACACTGCAAAAAGTATGCGAGAATCTATGAAATATTAACGGAGCATTAAAAATGAGTGATATGCAAAAAAACAACCTACCCGATGATGATTTTATAATTGGTAAAGGTTTTGAAGTTAAAGAAATTGAAATTGAGCAAAAACCCAAAAAACACACTAAAAATTCTAAAAACACCCTTAAATCTACGCTTTGGGTTATTATGATTTTTGTTATTTCTTTTGCATTGGCATTTACAATTATATTTGTTGGTGCCGATTATATGGGTATTGGTTTTGGCAGAGGTAAAGAAACAAGTATTGAAATACCAATGGGCTCTTCTGCTAAAACAATTTCAAACATTTTAAAAGAAAGCGGTGCTGTAAAAGTGCCACTTGCTTTTCGACTTTATGCAAAAATTACAGGTTGTGAAAATCAGTTCAAATACGGTGTTTACAACTTCTCTACCGAAGCGGGTTACGATGATATTGCAAATATGCTTATAACTCAGGGCGCCAAAGCCCAAAGTGTAAAAGTCACCATTCCTGAAGGTACGGGAATTAACGATTTTATTAAAAACGTTAACGGTGAAAAGGTTACGGTTCCCGGTATTGCCACCCTTCTTGAAAGAGCGGGTGTTTGCACTAAAAGTGATTTTTTAAACGCTTTAGACGATATTGAACTCGACAGCAAACTTCTCTCAAACTCTGACCCAGACCGCACTTATTACGCACTTGAAGGTTATCTATTCCCCAACACTTACGATTTTTATAATTACGATTCTAAAGAATGCGCTGCTTTGGCAATAAAGAAAATGATTGCCGAAAGCGAAAAACGCATTACTGATGAAATGTATAAAAAAGCCAATGATATGGGTTATAATATGAACCAAATTCTAACAATGGCTTCTATTATTCAAATGGAATCAGGCAAAGACAACGCCTCACTTCCAAAGGTTGCTGGTGTTTTTTATAATCGGCTTGACAGTAAAGATTTTGAAACACTTGGCTCTTCCCCAACTTGTTACTACGGTGAATCATTTAGACGTGATGACGGAAGATACAATACCTACAACGTAAAAGGTTTACCTCCGGGACCTTTGTGCTCTCCAGGTATTGATGCTATCAATGCCGCTTTAAACCCCGTAAGCCATGATTACTTTTATTTTGTAACCGATGCTAACGGTAAATTTTATTTCCATAAAACAATGGATGAACAAAACAAAACAATTAAAAAACTAAAACAGGAAAAAATTTGGATTTATGAGTACTTTGACTAATAAAATTCCCGAACTTTTATGCCCTGCGGGTGACCTTACCCGTCTTAAAGCCGCTGTTGACTATGGCGCTGATGCGGTTTACCTTGCAGGTGAAGAGTTTGGTATGCGTACCGCCGCATCTAACTTTGGTATAGAAGACCTTAAAGACGGTGTGAAATATGCCCACGATAACGGTGTAAAGGTGCATTTGGCATGTAATACAATTCCACACAATGAAGAACTTCCACGTTTACCTTCTTTTTTAGAGCAAGTAAACGATATTGGTGTTGACGCTGTAATCTCTGCCGACCTTGGCACTATAGGACTTGTTAAAAAATATGCGCCAAACTGCGAACTTCACGTCTCAGTTCAGTCGGGTATATGCAATTATGAAACAGCAAATGCCTACTATAATTTAGGAGCAAAACGTGTGGTTTTAGCACGTGAATTATCGCTTCAAGAAATTGCCGAAATTCGAGCTAAAACACCAAAAGAACTTGAAATTGAAGCATTTGCTCACGGCGCTATGTGTGTGTCTTTTTCTGCAAGATGCCTACTTTCAAGTTATATGACAGGTCGAGATGCCAACCGTGGTGACTGTGCTCAACCTTGCCGTTGGAGTTACAGTTTGATGGAAGAAAAACGCCCCGGTCAATTTTTTGACATAACCGAAACTGATAAGGGCACCTATATTCTTAACGCCAACGATTTATGTATGGCAGAATATCTTGACAAAATGCGTGATGCCGGAATTGACAGTTTAAAAATCGAAGGTAGAGCAAAATCTCATTATTACGTTGCGGTTACTACCAATGCATACCGTGGCGCACTTGACAGTTTAGCCGCATCAAAAGGTGAATGGAAATGTCCTGAGTGGGTTATGGAAGAACTTAACAAAATAAGCCACCGCAACTATTCACAGGGCTTTTTCTTCGGACGTCCCGAAAATGCTCAAACTTATGCTAACGCAGGATACGTTAGAGATTATTCAGTTGCCGCTATTGTTGACGGTTATCAAGACGGAATGATTATTGCAACCCTTAAAAACAAGTTCTTAAAAGGTCAAGAATTTGACTGTTTAGAGCCAAAAGCGAAACCGTTCATTTTAAAAGCCAATACCGTTTATGATGAAAAAGATAATGAAATAGAATCGGCACCGCATCCAATGATGACAATTAAAATTCCATGTGACAGACCTGTTAAAAAAGGTTCATTACTTCGTATGAAAGCCGATTAAATTCACACCTCTTGCCAATAATAAAGCAAGAGGTGTTTTTTATGAACCGCAACAGATTTTGGCTTATTTTTTCAAGAAGAAGTTTGGTTTGTTTTATTATAATTTTGGCACTTTTATTTAGTTGCATTTTAAGAACGGCAAAAATTGCAACTTCGAACTATGGCGAAGTTCAAAAAAACTACGCTTCGATAAAAATTAAAATCGGCAACACACGGGGAACAATTTTTGACCGTAATAAATACCCCTTAACAAATGACTTAAAGAAAATTATAGCAACCGTTTCCCCCACCCCACGTGCTATCACCGCTATTAGCCACCAACTTGAAGGCGATTCGCTTAAATTTGTTTTAGAAACGCTTAAAAGCGGAAAACCCGTGACTTGTGAAGTGTCTCAAAAAATTGAGTGTGACGGAATTGTTTGCACCGAAATTTACAACACTTCACCAAATATTCCCGCAATTCATACCGTTGGATATACTAACGACCAAAACATTGGTATTAGCGGTATAGAAAAGGCATATAACGATTTACTTTATAATAAAAATGATATAACTGTGCGTTTTGCTTGTGACGGAAAAGGACGAATACTTTCGGGAGTAAAACCCGAAATTTTAGGTGAATGTTCACCTTATAACAATGCAGTTGTTACAACCATTGATATAAACTTTCAAAATATTGCGCAAAATTTAGTTGAAAATTTAGGTCAAGGGGCAATAATTATTGCCGAAGCCAAAACTTCAAAAATACGTGCGGTTGCAAGTTACCCCACCTTTAGTTTGGATAATATTGATACTTTGTTAAACAGCCCCCAGTCACCGCTTTTTAACCGTGCTTTTGGCGCATATAACGTTGGCTCGGTTTTTAAGCCGTGTGTAGCAGCGGCAGGTATTGAAAAAAGTTTTTCAAACTTTTGTTACAACTGTAAAGGCAGTTTTAAAATTATTGACCGCACCTTTAAATGCCACAACCACCAAGGCCACGGCTTTACAACCCTTAATAACGCAATTGCCTACTCTTGCAACACCTATTTTTATAATTTTGGTTTAAAGGTTGGGAAAAATGATATTTTGAATATGGCATCTAACCTGAATTTTGGCAAAAGAATAAAACTTTGCAATGATATTTACACCGCAAAAGGAAACCTGCCAACAACTCAAAAGTTAGATAACATTGCCCACTTGGCAAACTTTAGTATTGGTCAGGGTGATTTTTTAGCATCCCCCATTTCCCTTTTGCCTTTATATACGGCTATTGCAAACGGCGGTG
>SVOX01000043.1 GCA_015066165.1 Oscillospiraceae bacterium
TCAAGACAACGTTTATAAATGTTTGGAAAGTGGGTTTTTATTTCTTCTTCAGGAATTGGGGCGAACGACAGCCATACGTGTTTGCTGCCTTCTTTTTTCATTTCACTAAAGATTGCGTTTGCAACCACATCACGCGGCAACAACTCATTGACAAAGCGCTCGCCTTTGGAGTTAAGAAGTATTGCACCTTCGCCGCGAACCGACTCAGAAATTAAAAACTCACGGCCGTCTTTTTCGGTATAGAGCGTAGTAGGATGAATTTGAATATAATCGATATGCTGAAGTTTAATTCCGTGTTTTAGTGCAAGTGCAATCGAGTCACCGGTAAGATGCTTATAGTTGGTGGAGTGCTCAAATATGATAAAAGAAAACTATTATAAGGATAGACCTGCCGTAACATTAAAAAGTGAGATATTATCTGCTACTTTTCTACATTTAGACGGAGCAAAACTCGCATCATTAAAATTTAAAGATATTGAATTTTTAGCACAAACAAACGGAAATATAGAATTTACTTTAAAAATAGGATGTAAGGAGATAATATAGTGAAAAAACTAATGAAAGCGATTTTAACAGAAGGATATGGCGAAGGTAAAATAATGGAGACCCCCATACCCAAAGTTTACGGTGACAGAGTTTTAGTTAAGGTTTGCTACTGTGGAATTTGCGGTACAGACCAAGACTTGTTCTCATCAGACTGCAGTTTTGTAGAAGACGGTTTGGTTACATATCCAATAAGACCCGGTCACGAATGGTCGGGTGTTGTAGAAGAAGTTGGAAACCAAGTTACCGAATTTAAAATTGGAGACCGTGTTGTAGGTGACAACGGCGTTTCATGCGAAAAGTGTGAAAACTGTAAAAAAGGTGAATTTTCAAAGTGTAAGCATTTACTTAATGTTGGCACAATAGACCCTATATATGACGGTGCTTTTGCAGAATATTTCCTAATCCCTGCACGCCATCTCCATAAAATACCCGAAGGTATTTCTTTAAAAGAAGCTTCATTAGCAGAACCGCTTTCCGTAGCATACGGCGGTATAAAGCACATGAACATAACCGACAATTCCATAGTAGCAGTGATTGGAACGGGCTGTATTGGCATGGCAGCAGTAGTTTTGGCAAAATGCCTAGGGGCTAAAGATGTTATTATGATTGGCAGAAATCCCAAAAAACTTGAAGTTGCAAAATCTTTGGGCGCTACGGTTATAAACACAAGAGAAAGTGACCCCGTGGAAGCAATAAACCGTCTAACCGACGGCAAAGGAGCTGACTTTGTGCTGGAATGCTCAGGTGCAAAAGAAACCTTTAAACAAGCAATCGATCTTGCGGCATTTCGTGCCACAGTAGCACTTATAGGTTTTTACGCAAATAAAGAAAACAATGTCAATATTGATACAATCGTTTCAAAAGCCCTATATATGTTTGGTGTTATGGGTGCTGTTGGTGATATGGCAGGTGCGCTTGAAATTTTAAAAACACATAAACCAAATCTATTGCCAATTATTACTGACGAATTACCTTTTAACGATGCTTTAAAAGGTTTTATAAGACAAAATTATCCCAACGCTATTAAAATTGCGGTTAAAATTTGTGAGGAATAGTTATGAAAATCGCTATAATTGGTAAACAACAACCTTTAAAAGTAAGAAAGAATATAAAAGAATTTCTTGAAGAAAACGGTCACACTGCCGATATTCTTTATATGGAAACCCGTAACGCAATCGATTGGACTGATAAACTTAAAGGATATAACGCTATTATTTCTGCAGGTGAAAAGTTTCCAAAAGAAGTTTTTGAAGAATTAAAAGGAGATTTAAAACTACTTTCACGCTACGGTGTAGGAACCGACGAAATTGACAAAGTAAAAGCTGCAGAATGCGGTGTTGCGGTTTGTAATGCGGCAGGTTCTTTATCAACTGCAGTTGCTGAATGTGCAATGGGACTTATTTTATCAGTTCTTCGCAGTATTCCCACTTCTGATAAAGAGGTTAGAAATAACGAATGGTCACGTTTTTTTGAAAGTAAAACAGGAACTCAAATCGAAGGAAAAACTGTTGGAATTATTGGGTTTGGTGACATTTCTAAAGCTCTCTGCAAAATGCTTTCGGGCTTTAATTGTCGCATAATGGCATACGACCTTTATTGGAACGAACAAGCCGCAACTGAACTTTCGGTCGAATATGCTACTATTGAACAAATACAAAGTGAAGCAGATATTATAAGTATCCACGTTCCATCAACCCCACAAACAAACGGTATGATAAATAAAGACTTCTTGTCTAAATGTAAAAGCAATGCCATTTTGATAAATACCGCTCGTGGAAAACTTGTAGTAGCCGAAGATTTGGCTGACGCATTAAATGACGGTGTTATCGCGGGTGCAGGTATGGATGTGTTCTCACCAGAACCGCCCGACCCCAATAACCCTTTACTTACCGCAAAAAACACTGTGCTTTTACCTCATACAGGCGCCTGTACCATTGAAAGCCATATTAAAGCAGGTATGATGGCGGCTAAGAATGTTGTCGATTTCTTTAACGGTAAAACAGTTAAAACTATTTTAAACCCCGAATATAAAAATAATATTTAAGGAGCACATTATGAACGACTGTAAAGAATTAAGACAAGAAATTATTGATACTTGCCTTTGGCTTAAATCACAAGGACTTGTGTTTTCAACTTGGGGTAACATTAGCGTTCGTCTTGATGACGGGAACATTCTTATAACCCCCTCTAAAGTAGATTACGACACCATGACCCCTGAAGACCTTGTAGTATTAGCGCCCGACGGAAAACAAATTAGTGGTCACCGCCTATCTACCAGTGAACGCGAAATTCACAGAAAAGTTATGAATAAACGCTCTGACGTGGGTGCAATAATTCATATGCACTCCCCTTACGCTATGATGGCAGCCGCAAGAAATGAAGGTGTACCCGTAATTTCTGAAGAAATGTGTCAACTGCTTGGCGGTGCAATACCGCTTTCAAGTGAATTTGTTCCGTCTGATATGCACGAAAAATTAGGCGAAGTGGTATCAAACTCGGTTAACGAAACAAACTCAATTCTCATTAGAAACCACGGTCCTATGTGCTTTGGAAAAACTCTCGCAGAAGCAAGAGTATGCTGTCAAGTAGTTGAAAAATCGTGCAAAATGTATATTCATTTATTATCGGCAGGCGGTATTCAAACTGTGAGCGACGAAAATGTAGCCCGTGGTCGTGACTACTTCCTCAACAGTTACGGAAAATCATAAATTGGAGGCAAAAAAATGAAAGTAGTAACAATGGGTGAAATGATGATTCGTTTTATGCCAAAAGGCAATTTACGAATCGAACAAGCCACCGAATTTGAGGCCTATTACGGCGGTGATGAAGCGATTGTAGCGGCTTCACTTTCTAAATTTGGTATAGATTCACGATATATTACAAAACTGCCCTATAACCCCTTGGGTGAAATTGCATTAGCCAAATTAAGAGAACAAGGTATTGATACAAAATTTATTGCTCGTGGCGGTAAAAGATTAGGTCTAAATTTTTATGAAAACGGTGCATCGGTAAGACCTTCTTACGTACTTTACGACCGTAAAAATTCCGCTATATCCGAAGCGGTACCCAGCGACTTCGATTTTGATGCAATTTTTTGCGATGCCGACTGGTTTCACGTTTCAGGTATAACACCCGCTATAAGCGATAATGCGGCAGAACTTGTTAAAATCGCAATGCAAACCGCAAAAAAATATAATGTAACTGTGAGCGTTGACTTAAATTACCGCAGTAAGCTTTGGAGTATAGAAAAAGCGCAATCGGTTATGATACCGCTAATGGAATATGTTGACGTTTGTATCGGCGGTGCTGAAGATGCCGAAAAGGTTTTGGGATATAAAAACCCCAACATAGTTTTAGGCGGTGACGAACACGATATTGAAGCATATAAAGAAGTTTTCAAGGGGCTAAAAGAAAAATTTTCCCTCAAATATATTGCCTCTACCCTTCGAGAAAGTCATTCCGCTTCTGATAACAGTTGGGCGGCGCTTTTATATGACGGAAACGAGTTTTACCACACCAAAAAATATAAAATCCATCTCGTTGACCGTGGTGGCGGCGGTGCATCATTTTCGGCGGCGCTAATCTACGGTATATTAAACGGATTTGATATTGCAAAAACAGGTGAATTTGCCGTTGCCGCATCAGCACTAAAGCAAACTATTATGGGTGATTTTAATTTAACAACAAAAGAAGAAACCGAACGTCTTATGGGCGGAGACGCCTCAGGACGAGTACAAAGATAGGAGAAATTAAAAATGAACGGAAACAGAGATTTATCATTAAAAGAATATGTTATAAAGCAAACAAAATCTACAGGTATTTTACCTTGTATTAAACTTCACAAAAAAGACGATTACATAGCATACGCACAGGCAATGTATGACGGCGGTGCAAGAGTGATAGAAGTTACTATGACAACCCCCGGTGTATTAGAAGCGATTGAAGCAATTTCTTCACATTTTGGGGATAAATTACTCGTTGCTGCCGGTACTGTTTTAGACCCTACGTCTGCACGTGAAGTAATTATGCACGGTGGTAGTATTATTGTAAACCCTTGTGTTGTTGATGATGTTATTGACCTTGCAAACCGTTATAATGTCCCTGTTTTCAGCGGTGCTTTTTCAGCAACAGAAGTTTTTAACGCAATGCGCAAAGGTGCTACAATGGTTAAAATATTCCCCGGTGCTTTGGGCGGACCTAAATATATGACAAATCTTAAAATGGTTTTCCCTGATGTAAACTTAATTCCGTCAGGCGGTATTACCCCCGAAAATGCTGCCGAATTTATCAAGTGCGGTGCTTGTGCTGTATCGGGCGCACGTACATTTATGGATTTTGGCAAAATCGAAAAAGAAGGTCTTATTTCGGTTACAAATCAGGTTAAAAAGTTTATAGATATCATTGCCGAAGCAAAAAAAGATTTGCCGATTATTCCATAATTACATTGATTATTTTGTGAATATGTGATTTAATACACATATTAGTTTATAATCTATAAATCGTTTAAAGGAGATTTTTTATGGTTAAAAAATATCAAAACGAAAAATCCGATTTAAAGTTTAAACAAATGCTCAAAAACCCTGCGCTTATCCCCTTTAGTTTTACATACAACGGTAAAATTATTAAAGGTTTTGGCGAAAATAATTTTTCGCTTATTCAAAATACTGTCGAAACAGTAAACCAAAAAGAAACCCATAATCTTACCTTTAAAATGCAAGACGGTTTGAAAGTTTTAATAAAACTTACTCACTATTATTCGCACGGTGTAACTGAATTTACTGTATTTTTTGAAAATGATGCTGATAACAATTCAGGTATTATCGAAAACCCGCAGTTTGAATGTGAATTTTGCGGAGAAAATCCGTTGCTTAAGGGTATATTAGGCGACCATCACAGATATTACCAACCTTACTGCCATGATTTTACTGAAAAGGTAATAGAATTCAAACATACTACGGGTAAACCTACTGAGATTTACTTCCCCTACTTTAACCTTGAATACGGAAATAGTGGTACTATGCTCTCGATTGGTTGGGGCGGTACTTGGTCGGCAAATTTCGAAAAAACCGAAAACGGCGTACTTTTCAAAGGCAATTCGGTAAATAATTTCAAGGCATACTTAAAACCTGGCGAAAAAATCCGTACTGCGCTTTACCTGATGGCTGATTATACTGTTCGTGATGAAGATTATGCCACGAACTATTGGCGTGACTGGTTCTTAAAATACAACACCCCTAAAGCCGATTTAGAAGGCAACGATATTAAACCTTTTACAACTGTATATTTTGCAGATGATACAGGCAAAGTAAACAGCGACGGTTCCATTTCGGAAGGTTATGATACTTGGAAGCCCTCATATGACGTAGTAATTAAGGAAAACATTGATGCTGACTACCGTTGGGTAGATGCGGGTTGGTACGTTCGTCCCGACGGCGACAGCGCAAAGCCGTTTGTTGACGGGTATGAGTGGTGGAACTCGTTAGGTACTTGGGAATTGGACCCTGCAAAATGGCCTCAAGACAGCTTTAAAGAATCGGTCGAATACGGACATAAACACGGCATTAAAACTTTCCTTTGGTTTGAACCCGAACGTACAAATGACGTCCCTAATATGATTAAAAACCACGGTTATAAAAAGGAATGGGCTATCGATGCTTCCGATATGCCGGGACTCAAGCACCTCGGTAACCATTTCTACTACGGCGCCGACCATTATTACGACGTTGTAACCGACAAAGAACTTTCAGGTACACTTAATAATCTTGGTATTGAAGAATGCCGTAAATACACTACTGACCGCATTTGCAAATTGCTGAAACACAACAAAATTGATATGTACCGTGAAGATCGTAACGGTACTGAACCTGCAACTCTTTGGCACCATAGAGACATAAATGTTGAAGGTGAAAACCGTTACGGTATAACCGAAAGCAAGGCAGTTGACGGACACTATAAAATGTGGGACGATATTATTCAATGTACCGCTTCATACGGCGGAGATGCTTTTATAGACAACTGTTCTTCGGGCGGTTGCCGACTTGACCTTGAAACATTGCGTAGAAGTGTCCCCGTAATGCGAAGTGACTTTGACCGCACAACTTTGGGTGTGCGTTTATCAATTAGTTCCACCTTTAACAAATGGATACCTTTCCACGGTTCTTCCACACGTGAGTCAGAAGGTGAACATACACCTGCGAAACCGCTTGACAGGTACATTTTCCGTGCGTCTTATTTACCTATTCTTAACATTGCTTCAAAGTATGCTCACCACCCCGACGGTAATTTTGAGCCGTTGCACCAAGGCGTTAGTGAGTGGAGAAAAATCAATAAATATTTATTAAAAGATTTTTACGTTTTAACCGATTGGCATCACCGCTTTAACGAAAAAGAATTTACTGCTTTTTCCTACTTCGACTCCGAAGAAGAAAAAGGAATTATACTTGCTTTCCGTCAAAGCGAATGTCAAAATGAAGAGCTTACAATAAATCTTTCATTTTTAGAAGATGATGCGAAATATGTCCTTACTGACGAAGACACCAAAGAAACCTATACCTTAAACGGTAAAGAGTTATCATTATATTTTGATAATCCAAGAAGCAGTAAACTGATTTGGATTGAAAAGCAATAAGTCGAGTGCCTCGACACGCAATTACGCCACTACATTTCGCAAAAACACAGCCCCTTACCACGACAATATGGTAAGGGGTAAATTTAATATTATCAGATACATATTAACCCAAAATTGCTCCAAACTATTTACAAGGAGTGATTTTATGAAAACAGACATTATAAAGAATACGCTTGACCAAATTCCGCAACCAAAACCCAATGCAAAACTTATAACTGCACTTGTAAAAAAAGGCGGTAAAGTTACGGGTTATCAATTATCCGACCAAAGTATTGTAACAAAACCGCAAGCGGTTTCTATGGCAAAACAAGGCGATATTGCAGGTGTTGGAATTGCTCACCGTAAGAATAACGAATATTTAAAAGCCATACCCGATAATAACGAAAGTAACAACTTAGGTAATTTACCGTCAGTTACCCCCAAAAATTAAAGCCGACAAAAGTCGGCTTTTTATATTATCGGTTCGATTGTTGCTAAAAAATATTTTGTGATTTCTTCGGGGGTTTGTTGCATTTTGTGGGAAATCCAATAACTTACTGCTTCTACAAAAGAAGCGCAAATATGGTTAACAAGATAATCTTCAGGTAATTTTCCGTTTTTGAAATTCTCATTATCAGAATACTCTGCAATAACCAGTTTTTTAAGATTACTTTTAAAATATCTTAAGAAAATTTCATTATTTTCAGAAGATAAAAGCCCTAAAATATTGTTGTTATTTTCTTGCAGATGCTTTAGCAAATGAAGAAAAACCGATCCACCGTCAAAATTACAGTCATAATTTTTATCATTATTCAAAATATGCTCAAAAAGTTCTTCACAAAGCTCTTTTAAAAGAAAATCCTTGGTTTCGAAATGAGCATAAAAGGTTGCTCTGCCAATATCAGCGCGCTCAATAATTTCCCCTACCGAAATTTTACTGTAATTCTTTTTTTCTAAAAGTTCGATAAATGCCGAAAAAATTGCGCTTCGGGTTTTTCGCTGTCTTCTGTCCATAATTCACCATACATTTTTTAAATTTTGTTCGGTAAAATACAAACACACAAAAAGATATATTGTAAAATAAAGAATTATAAATTAATATAATACCGAACAATGTGTTTTATATTAAATACATTGTATCTAAATTTTAAAAGGATGTCAATTATTTTATGAAAACCCAAAAAAATATTTTAATCGCATTTATTTTAAATTTAACCTTTAGTATTTTTGAATTTTTTGGCGGAATCTTTACAGGAAGTGTGGCAATAATTTCCGACTCTGTTCACGATTTGGGCGATGCTTTAAGCATTGGGTTATCATATTTTTTAGAGCGTAAAAGCCGTAAACAACCCGATAACACATATACATACGGTTATCTTCGTTTTTCGGTCCTAGGCGGAATAATTACCACAATGATTTTGCTTATAGGTTCTGTTGCCGTAATTTATAATGCTATTTTGCGAATTATAAACCCCGTAGATATAAATTATAACGGTATGATTATTTTTGCAGTAATTGGTGCGGTTATAAACTTTGGAGCTGCATATTTCACACGTGAAGGCGACTCAATAAACCAAAAAGCAGTAAATCTCCATATGGTTGAAGATATGCTTGGATGGATAGTGGTGCTTATAGGTGCGGTTGTAATGAAATTTACAAACTTCAACCTATTAGACCCGTTACTTTCAATCGCAGTTGCTATTTTTATACTTATAAACGCTATTCGCAATATGAACGAAGTGTTAGACATCTTTTTAGAAAAAACACCGCACAGCATTGATTTTGAAGAAATAAAAGAACATCTGCTAAATATCGACGGTGTTATTGAAGTTCACCATATTCATATAAGAAGCATTGACGGTCATTCTAACTACGCTACAATGCATATAGTAGCAAACGGTGATTTTCACGAAATTAAGCATAATGTAAGAGAAGAACTTGCCGAACACGGTATTTGCCACGCAACACTCGAACTTGAAACACCGCAAGAACAATGCCACGAACACGAATGTCATATACACCACGAAAATCATTCACACGGTCATCATCACCATCATCACCATCATTAAAATAATGCAGTAATATATCAACAAAAAACTACCCTGAAAGAAACTCTTTTCGGGTAGTTTTGTTTTATACCGTTATTTATTAAATTTTTTAGAAAACCAACTATTTTATTATCTCATAACACTTAACATCGCACAATTCATCCGAGCCGAATTTTGCCTTTGCTTTTGAATAATGCGTAAACTTCATACCGCATTTTTCCATAACCCTGCCTGATGCTATATTATCAATATGATGGTCGGCAATAACCTTTTCGATGCCGTCACTGAACAAAATTTTAATAACCGCTTTTAACGCTTCAGTTAAATATCCATTATTCCAATAATCATAAGTTAAAACATATCCCACTTCGGCGGTCTTTTTATCTTCACTCAATTCAATAACATCGATAACACCAATTAAACTATTATCTTTTTTAAGTGTAATACCCCAACGGTAATCAAATCCGTTTTCTGCTTGGCTTTTATACATTTTAAGCAATTCTTTTGTTTCTTCAATGCTTTTGTGTGGGTGCCAACGGCAATATTTTGCAACTCTACTGTCCCAAGTCCAATTTTTAAACATTTCTTGTGCATCATTATCTGTTAGCGGTCTTAAAATAAGTCTATCAGTTTTTATAACACTCATTAAATCACTCCTTTAAAATTATACTATACGGGACGATGTGGGTATCGTCCCCTGCAATTTCCTATAAATTTCTTCTGCTAATTCCCCTATTTTTTGGCTTTCGGTTTGTTTGCAGGTTTTAAGTTTTTGTTTTTTGGGATAACCCCAAATATTAAATAGTTTAGGCCCTATCCAAGTATGATACTCGGTCTCTTGAAAACACCCCTCTAAAACCGAAAGCGACGCTTTTTTCGGTTTCATAAATATCACTTTCATAGGATGTTTTATTACCGCAAAAATCAATTTTGGATAATGGGCGGTAATGTTTGTAAAGGTAATACCGGGGTGTGTCACCGCCAATTTTACTTTTGTTTCATTTTTAAAAAGTTCATAAAGTGAAAACATTAAAAATCTCTTTGCATTACCATAAACGAGAGACGACTGTTTTCGGGTTTTAAAATCGATATCATTTATATCAAGTTTGCTGTAAT